>CAMVBT010000106.1 GCA_947165805.1 uncultured Clostridia bacterium | reverse complement strand
TCAAGATAAACCCCGGCACCGAGTTCGACCCGTACAAGGTCATAGCACGCATAGTCGATCCCGCCGATCTCTGCGTCACGGCGACCTGTGAGGACGACCGGACCTTCGAGGTGGGCGACAAGGTGACTGTCACGGTCGAAAAGGACGTGTACGAGGGAACGGTCTCCTACACTCCGAAAGAAGCCAGAGCCGACGGAGCCTCCGATACCAAGTCCCTGTACGTCGATTTTGACGGAACTCCGCCGACCTTCGCGTTCCTCGGCTCGCTTGCCGATATAAAGAAGGTGAAGGCCGTATCGGAAAATGCCGTGGTCATACCGAAGAACCTCATCAAGACCGACGGCGACAGGACTTACGTTCAGGTCTATGAGAACGGCGAGAAGAAGGACAGGGACGTGACCGTGGGGATAACCAACGCCACCGAGGCCGAGATAGTTTCCGGACTTTCCGCGGGTGAAGCGGTCATAATACGCTGACGAAACAGGAGAATAGCTTGTTTACTTTACTGTTCAGAAAGATGCGCAAGACCAAGTGGATGGTACTGTGCCTCTTCATAGGATTTCTGATGGCTGCGGGCATGATGAGCACCGTGCCGATATATATGGACGCGTCGCTGCAGCGTATGCTTATAAAGGACATGGAGTCCTATCAGCTCGGTACGGGCGAGTTCCCGGGCATCTATGCCGTCGAGCGAGCTCTTCCGATGAGCGTTGCGACAGCCGAGCAGCTTGAACTTATCGACACCCTGCCGGGCATCGTCAGGGAGCGTGTCGATTACCTGCCGATACCGGTCAGGGCGTCCAAGACCGTCGTTTTCGACAATATGCTCTATCTTATGCAGGGCGGCGCGCGGGGGACATCCTCCACCCGCATGAAGCTCACCGCGATGACCGACTTCAAAGACCATATAACGATCACAGGCGGCAGAATGTACTGCGACGGCGGCATAGCCTCCGACGGGGTCATCGAGGTCGTGGCGAACGAGCCCGCTCTGCGCCTTATAGGCATAACTCTCGGTGAGGAATACCCGATAAAGGGCGGAGACACGAGCGTCGGCGATATGACCGTGCGCGTGGTCGGCGTTTACGAGCAGTCCGACGCGAACGATGTCTACTGGTCGGAGACCATGGCGCCTTATGAGAGCGCGCTTATGACCGACTATAACGGCTTCCGCGACAAGCTGGTGGCTTCAAAGGCGGTGAACCTCGCGAATATCGCGGTGCGCTACGCCCTCGACTATCAGGCTATGGACATGAATGACCTGCCTTTCGCGGTACAGGCGATACAGGAGGACGCGGACTACATACCGACCCTCGGCTGTACGTTCAAAATGGGCGTGCTGAATATATGGAAGAAATACGCCGCCGAAGCGGGCAAGCTTACCCAGATGCTCTGGGTGCTCCAGATACCCACAATGGTGATGCTGGCGTTTTACCTGTTCATGGTGTCAAGGCTGAACGTCGAGCAGGAAAAGAACGAGATAGCCGTATTCAAGAGCCGCGGCGCGAGCTCGCTCCAGATATTCGGTATGTACGCTCTCGAAGCGGGTATTCTCGGCGCAGTGACGCTGATAACGGCGCCGTTTGTAGGCCTTGCCATGTGCAGACTGCTGGGCGTTTCCGACGGCTTCCTCGAATTCGTGAACCGCACCGGACTGTCCGCGAAGATAACCTCGGGAGCCGTGCTTTACTCGCTTATCGCGGTCGTGATGTTCTTCGCGGCGACGATGATACCGATAATCCCCGCCTCAAAGCTCTCGATAGTGCAGTACAAGCAGAGCAAGACGAAAGTCGTCCGTATGTCCCTGTGGGAGAAGACGGGAATAGACTTCCTGCTCATCGCTGCGGCGATAGTATTCTATATCCTCTACACCGCGGACGAGCAGGTATCGGCTGTGTCGTCCGGCGAGATAAACCCGCTGTTCTTCGTGTTCTCGACCTGCCTTGTGTTCGGTCTGGGACTGCTTTTCATACGCGTTTATCCGTACCTGCTCAATCTTATATATCTGATACTCAAACCGTTCTGGACTCCGGCGCAGTATATGGCGATAACCACCGTATGCCGCTCGCAGGGAGGCAGAGAGCGATTTCTTATGCTGTTCCTCGTCGTGACGTTTTCGCTGGGCATATTCTCGGCGAACACCGCGCGCACGATCAACAACCAGAAGGAGGACCGCATCTACTACGCGGACGGCGCCGACATAACCCTGAAAGAATACTGGCTCGAAGCCACAGCCGCCGACAACAGCTCGACGGTGCTGGGCTATGTGGAGCGCGACTTTGAGCGCTTCGAGCAGCTTGAGGGCGTCGAGACCGCCACAAAGGTGCTTATAAACAAGAAAACCAAGGTCACGGTCGGCAAAAAGACCGAGGACGGCGTGACCCTGATGTCCGTGGAGCCATATAAGTTCGCTCATACGGCGTGGTTCAGGAACGACCTGCTGCCGGTGCACTGGTGGAACTACATCAAGGCGCTGCAGGACTATCCCTCGGGAGTTATCATTTCCCGCGCGCTTGCCGACAAGTATGAGATAGAGCTGGGCGACGCGATATCCGTCAAGTGGTCGGGCAACGAGAGCATAAGCGCTCCCGTTCTCGCGGTGGTTGACTACTGGCCGGGCATCAACCCGAACGTCACCACCAAGGCTCCCGCCAAGGCGAAGAAGGGCGAGGAGGAGACCGAGGGCGAGCAGATAACCTCCTACGCGGTCAACTGCTTTGTGATAATGAACTACTACTACACCAGCACGGTATCGGACATCGAGCCTTATGAGGTGTGGCTGAAGCTGAAGGACGGCGCTTCTTCAAGCGCTCTCTACGCCGACATAAAGGCGAAGCGCATACCGATAGAAACGATGACCGACGCCTCGCAGCAGCTCATAACGATCAAGAACCAGCCGCAGCTGCAGGGCATGAACGGTGCTCTGACGCTGAGCTTCGTGGTCATCATGATAATGACGATAATCGGATTCCTGATTTACTGGATACTGTCGATACGCAGCAGGACTCTGCAGTTCGGCATACTGCGCGCCATGGGCGTGACGTTCCGCGAGATAATCGGCATGATAGGCTATGAGCAGATACTTGTATCCGGCGTGTCGATAGCCATGGCATTCGTTATCGGCGGCATAGCGAGCGATGTTTTCGTACCGCTTTTCCGCTCAATGTACAACCCTGCCGATCAGGTGCCGCCGTTCCTTGTGGCGGCTTCGCAGAGCGACTATATCAAGCTTTATCTGCTTATAGTCCTGATGCTCGGCGGAGGCTTCGCTATCCTCGGCATGCTGATAAGGAAGATCAACATAAACAAGGCGCTGAAACTCGGCGAGGACTAACGACTTATACAGTTAACAGTTAACTGTTAACTGAGAAAGGATAATACATATGGGGCTTAGATTTCATAAGAGTATTTCGATAATGAAGGGGGTAAAGCTGAACCTCAGCAAGTCCGCTGTGGGCGTGAGCGTCGGCACAAAGGGTCTGCATTACTCGATAAATACAAAGGGCAGGAACACCGCGACCGTCGGACTGCCGGGTACGGGGCTTTCGTATTCAAAGTCCTTCACGCTGGGCAAGAAGAAAAAGAGCACCTCCGAGGCCACGAAGAAAAAGGAGGAGCTCAAAAAGCAGAAGGAAGAGCTCGCGGCGAAGAAAGCCGAACAGAAAGCCACCGAGCTTGAGGAGAACAGCCTGAAAGCCGCCGAGTTCGAGAATTACTGCGCCCTGATAAAGTCGGTGCATAAGGAATGTGACAATGACATAGACTGGAAAGGCGCCGCGGAGGCTCCGCCGCCGTTCGTCAAGGGTCAGCCCGGTCCCCGCGAGAAGGAAGCGCAGAAGGCTCTCGATGAATATAAGCCCGGCCTCGCCGGAAAGCTGTTCGGCGACGCGAAAGCGAGAGAAAAGCTCGACAGCGCGCTTGAAGAAGCGAAAAAAGAGGACGCCCGGGAATTCGCGGAATGGCAGGAGGGCTACAAGCTCGCACAGCGCATAATGGACGGCGACATCGACGCGTATCTTGAAGCGATAGCCGAAGCAAACCCGTTCGAGGATCTCGTGGAGTACGGCAGCGGCTTTGAGTTCGGCACAGACGACCCCTCCGTCATGGAGGTCGAGTTCGCGGTCAAGTCGGACGAGGTCGTTCCGAAAACGCAGGTCACGGTGCTCAAAAGCGGAAAGCTCTCCGAAAAGGAGCTCACAAAGACCGCGTACTACGATCTCGAGCAGGACTATGTGTGCAGCTGCGCGGTGCGCCTTGCTCGCGAGATATTCGCTATACTGCCCGTCGGAGGAGTGATAGTCCACGCTGTGGACACGGTGCTGGACACTTCGACCGGTAACGACGTGGAGACTACCATACTGTCGGTGCTGTTCGAGCGCGAGAAATTCGAGACGGCGAACTTCGACCGCATCGACCCGTCGGATTTCGTCAACTCGTTCACCTGCAATATGAAATTCACAAAGACAGCGGGCTTCAAGCCCGTGAAAAGACTGGGCGAATAAGGCCGCTGAAAGGAAATAATGTATAATGTTAAGTCTCAGGGACATAAAAAAGAACTACAAAATGGGAGACACTGTTGTCGAGGCGCTCAAGGGAGTCAGCGTTGACTTCCGCGAGAACGAGTTCGTGGCTGTGCTCGGTCAGTCGGGCTGCGGCAAGACCACGCTGCTGAACATCATCGGAGGCCTTGACCGCTATTCCGCCGGAGATCTTATGATCGACGGCGTATCCACAAAGATGTACCGCGACCGCGACTGGGATTCCTACCGCAACCACAGGATAGGCTTCGTATTCCAGAGCTATAACCTGATACCGCACCAGAACGTTCTCTCGAACGTCGAGCTGGCGCTGACGCTTTCGGGCGTTTCCAAGGCCGAGCGCAGACGCAGGGCAATAGAGGTGCTCGAAAAGGTCGGGCTCAAGGATCAGATGAAGAAGAAGCCGAACCAGATGTCCGGAGGTCAGATGCAGCGCGTAGCAATAGCGCGCGCCCTGATAAATGATCCGGATATCCTGCTCGCCGACGAGCCGACCGGCGCTCTCGACAGTGAGACCAGCCTCCAGATAATGGAGATACTCAGGGAGATCGCAAAGGATAAGCTCATCATAATGGTAACGCACAATCCCGAGCTTGCCGAGAAATACGCGAACCGCACCATAAGGCTCGTTGACGGCCTCATTACCGGCGACAGCAACCCCTATACCGAAGAGCAGGCCCCGAAGGATAAGCCCGAGAAGGTGCGCAAGACCTCGATGTCGTTCTTTACTGCGCTCTCGCTCTCCCTCAACAACCTTATGACCAAGAAGGGCAGAACGATACTCACGGCGTTCGCGGGGAGCATCGGTATCATCGGCATAGCGCTGATACTTTCGCTGTCCAACGGCGTGCAGGTCTACATCGACGATATACAGCGCAATACCCTTGCATCGTACCCGCTTGTCATAGACCAGAGCTCGACTGATATGTCGGCGTTCTTCTCGTCATCGACAGATACAGCGGTCGATATCCAGAACGAAGATGCGAATAAGCCCCTCGACCGCATCTATACCGAGGACAGAATGTCAACGGTGTTCGATATGATGTACGCCGAGACGAATACCAACGACCTGAAGACCTTCAAGGCTTTCCTCGACAGCAACGAGGAGATAACAAAGCATGTAACGAACATTGAATATTCCTACGGGCTGAAACTGCCCGTGTTCACGAAGCTCGAAAACGGCACCGTAAAGCAGGTGAACCCCAACACCGTGCTTGACGAGGTGGGCTTCGGCTCGTTGTCGGGGATCTTTGCGCTGCGTACATCGGTGATGTCGTCGGCAAGCGACATAGATGTGTTCACCGAGCTTACCGGCGACGAGGGTATGTTCGATACCCAGTACGAAGTGATCGCGGGAAGACGCGCGGAAAAAAGCGACGAAGCCGTACTGATCGTAGACAAATACAACAAGATCACCGACTTCACGCTCTACGCCCTCGGTATGCGCGATACAGACGAGATGCGCGCCGCTATACGCGATATGAGGCAGAAGAAGGACAAGGACGAGGTCACGGAGGTCGAAAAGAGCAAAGACTACGCCTATGAGGATTTTATCGGCATGACCTTCTCCGTTATCCCGCGCCCCGAGCTTTACAAGAAGAACGGCGACGGTGTATGGGAGGATATGACCGGGGACGACGACTTCATGGACAAGGCCTATGAGAACGGCATCGAGCTGAAGATCGTCGGCATTATCCGTCAGAAGGAGATCTCGACATCTATCAGCGGCATGATCGGCTACACAAGGGAGCTCACCTCGATAGTTTCCGGACGCATAAACGACAGCGAGCTCGTAAAGGAGCAGCAGGCCGATGAGGAGCATGACCTGCTCACGGGTCTGCCCTTTGAAGGCACCGAGGCAGGCGACAAGGCTATAGCCGATGCCAAGGCCGAGGCCGAGCAGCGCGCGAAAGACCTCGAGGATATGAAGCAGCAGCTCAAGGAAGCCGCCGAAAAGCTCAAAGCGGAGCAGGCAGCAGCGGCTCAGGCGGCCGCGGCGCAGGAATTTCCCGATATACAGGCGCTCATGGAGACCCTGACTCCAGAACAGCAGGCGGCTCTTGCGCAGATGACGCCGGAGGAGCAGCAGGCTTATGTAATGCAGTTCATGCCGGCCGGCGGAGCCGGTGACGCTGCGGCGGGACTGATGCCGGATATGTCGTCCATAATCGCCATGCTGCCCGAGGAGCAGCGCGCGATAGTAGAGAACCTGCCCCCCGATCAGATAATGGCTTATCTCGAAAAGCTCGCGGGCGAGGAGACCGAAACAGCCGTTTCGCCGTCCGCAGCGGGTATCGACCTTTCGGCGATAGATATGTCGGCATTCGATCTGAGCAACATCTCCGACGAACAGATGTCGTTCTTCATGTCCATGTCCGACGAGCAGCGCGCCGAGCTGATGAAGCAGCTTGCGGGCTCGGCGTTCAAGACATCGAATATCGTTTCTTCCTCGTCATACTTCGAGAATATGAATATGCTCGGCGTTATCAGCATGGACACACCTTCGTCCATTTCGATATACCCGAAGGACTTCGAGGCGAAGGAAAAGGTCGTTCAGATAATCAAGGACTACAACAGCAGAACTGACGAGGATCACCAGATCACCTACACCGATATTGTGGGTATGCTAATGTCCTCCGTTACCGATATAATCAATGCCATAAGCTACATTCTGATAGCGTTCGTGGCTATTTCGCTGATAGTATCGTCGATAATGATAGGCATAATCACCTACATCTCGGTGCTCGAGCGCACGAAGGAGATCGGTATCCTGCGCTCCATAGGCGCGTCGAAGAAGGACATCTCCCGCGTATTCAACGCCGAGACCACGATAGTCGGATTTATAGCGGGTTCGCTGGGAATTCTTGTGACCTGCCTGCTGATAATACCTATAAATATGATAATCAAGGAGATCGCGGATATAGAGAACCTCGCGAAGCTGCCGCCGCTCGCGGCTGTGCTGCTGATCGCGATAAGCATCGGTCTCACGCTGATAGCGGGGCTGTTCCCGTCGGGTGTAGCGGCACAGAAGGATCCTGTCGTCGCGCTCAGGACGGAATAACGTTGCTCGGACGGGAGAGAAGACAGACAATGAAAAAACTATCAGGGAGCATGGCGGCTGTCGTTCTGTCGCTGATGCTGCTTTGCGCGGCGGCTTCGGCGTTCGACGCCAACGACTATGACTACGGCGGCGGAGGCGGTTACAGCTACGACAACGACTACAGCTGGGGCGGCAGCTCATGGGACGACGACGATGACGACTATCACTCGTCGTCGGGCAGCTCCGGCGGCGAATATACATGGCAGGAAATGCTGATAACGGTAATAATCCTTGTTGTGGTGATCGGCGGCGGCGGTATATGGGCTTCTGATCGGTTACGCGCTGGCGGTGGGGAACTTTTTCTTCCTCTCCCTCGGCGTGACAAGAGCCCTCGACACCGGGGACGAGGCGGCGGCGAAGCGCGTGATGCTTCTGTCCCGGACGGTCCGGACCGTGGTCATGCTGGCGGTCATGGGCGTGTGCATCTGGGTCTGGACGCAGTCGGAGCGCATCCACTGGCTC
>CAMVBT010000105.1 GCA_947165805.1 uncultured Clostridia bacterium | reverse complement strand
CTTTCCCCATGTTTATGAGCTGCTGGAGAATGCCGCTGGAATTTATCGGCTGGACGTGCACCACGCTCTCACATGACAAGCTCAGATATGTGCTGAGGAATCGCGCGAGGATATCGCTGCTCATCGCTCCGAAGACATATACCGTTCCGGCGGTGATTATCTTGTCCACCGCCTCGTTGAACGTCTTTTCGGAAAGATTCTCGAAGGTGCAGCGTATGCGCTCGATATCCTGCGTCATTACGGTCTTGAGCAGGTTGTCGCTCCCGAAGCGTTCGTGAGATATGTCGAGCCTCTGGAGCGTCGTAAGGCGGTTGCGCCCGTAGCTCTGGAGAGCCTTCTGCATCTCGGGGTAGCCTTCAAAGCCCATTTCGTCGGCAAATCTGACCACTGTGCTCTCGCTGACGCCCACGGTGGCGCCGAGCTTCGCGGCGGTCATGAAGGCGGCCTTTTCATAATGCTCGGTGATGTAGCGCGCTATATACTTCTGGCTTTTGGAAAATCCCGGCATCTTTTCTTCGATGTCGGCTATAAGGTTCGCAGACATTGCTCGTTCCCCCATATAATATGCTTTTTTCTACATTATACAACCTTACGGCAAAAAAATCAAGACAAAAATGCAATTTTCACTTCCACAAATTGCAAATGAAGGAGAAAGTTGAAAAAAATTCGTAAAAATCGCGTAAAAACACTTGCAATTTTGAAAAATTATGATACAATATTATATGTGATATTATATCTATTCGGAAAAAAGGGTGCTTGATTTGTTATATTACCTTACGGATATATGGAACTCGCTGGTCAGCGTTTTCCGTTCAATGTCCTTCCCCGTCGATTACCTCGATATAATCTTTCTCGCCTTTATACTCTACTGGGTCATAAAGCTCGTACATGAAACGCGCGCCGAACAGCTCATAAAGGGCGTGGTCGTTCTCGCAGCCGTTCTGTTCCTGCTCAACCAGTTCGAGTTCAAGGCTATGAAGGTCATCGGAAATATGGTCATAAATGTCGGACTGATAGCGTTCATCGTAATGTTTCAGCCCGAGCTTCGCCGTGCCCTCGAGAAAGTGGGACGCTCGAAGATGATGAAGCCGATCTCGCTGTTCGATACATCGCTCCCGGAGTCGCAGGACAAGGAGAGCTTCGCGGTCGATCAGATATGCCTCGCCTGCGAGAAGCTCTCCCGCACCGCTACCGGCGCGCTTATTGTCATCGAGAGGCAGACAAAGCTCGGTGAGCAGATAGAGACCGGAACGATAATAAACGCCATACCCAGCGAGGAGCTGTTCAGGAACATATTCTTCCCCAATACTCCCCTTCATGACGGCGCTGTCATAATGCGCGACGGCATGATACACGCGGCGGGCTGCTTCCTGCCGAAGCCCTCAAAGGAGGAACTGATAAACAAGGAGCTCGGCTCCCGCCACCGTGCCGCTATCGGCATGAGCGAGGTCTCCGACGCGCTCATTATCGTGGTCTCCGAAGAGACCGGCATGATCTCCGTCGCGGAGAACGGCCGCCTCGAGCGCGGATTTGACCGCGAGAAGCTGAACATATACCTCAGAAAGAAGCTGTTCCCCGTGACCCCCGAACAGCGAAAGAATAAGGAAAAGAACAGGGAAAGGAAAAAAAGCCGTCCTGACCGTTCAAAGAAAGGCGGTGAGGAACAGTGAGCAATGTATTCAAGCGCTTCACCAGCGGATTTGTAACCAATCTGAAAACGATAATACAGGCACTGGTGTTCTCGATAATAATCTGGGTATTCATCTCGATACAGATATTCCCGGATATCTCCATGCATATCAAGGATATCCCGGTGAGCTGCGAGCCCACAGCGCTGATGGCTGACGAGAACTTACAGATAGTCTCGCTCGACACCGATGCAGTGACCGTTCAGATAGAGGGCAAGCGCTACTCTATGAGCACCCTCACGGCGGACGATTTCACCGCTTCCTGCGACCTGTCGGAGATATACAATTCGGGCGAATACACCGTACCGATCAACGTGACTCTCACTGACACCAACGCCGAATGCCGCATAGCGACGAACAACCTCACCGCGGTCGTCAGAGTCGTGAAGATAGTCACCCGCGAAGTCAACGTTATACCCAACACCAACTCGCTGAAAATAGCAGACGAGATGCAGATCGAGGGCGACGTGACAGTTTCCCCCAAGACCGTTGAGATAACGGGTGAGGAAACGCTCGTGAACTCCGTCGATCATATCCAGGCAGTCGCGGCCTATGAGGACGGTGAGCTCGACCATTCCGTAGCGATCAGCGCTACGCCCATGTTCTTCAACAGAAACGGCATCAAGCTCGTTTCGCCGAAAATAACGTGCAGCGCGTCTGATTTCATCGTGGACGTCCCCATCTACAAGGTCAAGACCCTGCCCGTTCAGGTAAAGTTCACAGGCTCAAAGACATCTACGGGCTTCTCGGTCAAGGACCTTGAATACAATATGTCGATCGACGAGATAACCATAGCCTCCCCGGACAGCTCGATAGACAATCTCGACGCGATAGATATCGGCGAGATATCGCTCAGCGCGCTGACGCTGAAGGACCTTCAGGGCGGCATCTCAATGCCGGTAGAGCTCCCCGAGGGCTATAAGAACATCTCCGGCAACAAGACGATAACCGTCACCTTCCCCAAGGCCGACGATTTCGGCCAGCTCGGCTTCATGGTGCCGTCGGACAACTTCACGATAATCAACAAGCCGTCGAATTACGACGTCAAGGTGCTCACCAACGAGCTTACGGTGAATGTGGTCGGCTATTCCAACTACATTCAGGAAATGACCTCCTCCGATATCTACGCGACGATCAACCTGCTCGGCGTTGAGCTTGCGCAGGGCACAAAGACCGTCACCGTAACGTTCCGCCTCTCCGGCGCGAGCGCCAAAGCGTGGGTAGCGGGCGAGGAATACAAGGTCGAACTGCTGATAACCGAGGCCGAGGAGGACATCGAGGAACAGGAATCCGTTTAACGGCGCTCACGCCTCGTACCGCAGACAGACCTATAACAGGACATCAAAAAACTGCTTCTTCCGCATTGCAGAAGAAGCAGTTTTCTTGTTTATGACATCAGAGCGGCTGATCTCCGCAGGGCTCGAACTCCATCACATCGTCGTCCCCGCCCGTCGGGAACTCAAGCACATCGTCGTCGGAAGAAGTGTCGGCATCTTCACTGCCGAGCATGGCTGTAAGGCCGTCGCAGAAATCGGTGTATTGCTTCATCAATTCGGGGTGCCTGCCGCGTACAAAGTCTCCCCTGCCCTCCTTGCAGGCGAATTCAAGAGCGCGTGCGTCCTCGGAAAGGCTCATATTCCCTATCATCTTTGACGTGCTTTTCAGCGCATGGACAAGTATCTCATAGTCCTCAAGAGTGGCTTTATTCACCGCCTCCTCCATTAAGGCGCGCTTACCGACGCTCTCCGAGGCGAACTGCACCAGCATGGTGCGGTAGAATTCCTCATCGCCCTGACAGTAATGGAGCCCCTGATCCGGGTCGGCGCCGAGCTCCCTGAGCTTCACGCAGAGATCGTCCTCCTGCTTTTCGGCGGGCTCCGCGGGCGCTGCTGCCGCAGGCTGCGGTCTCGCGGTCTTTTCGGGGCTGTCCGGCTTCACATAGGTGACCATTGACTGCGGAAGCACCTTTTTCAGCACTCTCTCCAGCTCGACCAGCTCGATAGGCTTGCTCACAAAGCCGTCAAAGCCCTCGGCAAGGAACATCTCCTTTGCGGTGCTGACGGCGTTCGCTGTCAGAGCGACCATAGGCAGATCGTTGCGCAGTCTCGCCGCGTCGGAGCGTATGCGCTTCATCGTTTCAACGCCGTCCATACCCGGCATCATGTGATCCATGAACACGATATCGAAGCGCTGTTCGCGGCACTTTTCGAGAGCCTCCACGCCCGAGGCCGCGGTAGTGACGATCATGCCGTATCTTCCGAAAATGCTCTTCGCAACGGTCAGGTTCATCGGCTCGTCATCGACAACGAGAGCCCTGACGCCGTCGCAGCGCATAACGTTCTCCTCAACGGGCTCGTCGTCCGCGGTGATGTTCAGTATCGAAGCAACGGGGAAGCAGTAGAACGGCTTCTCCATGATGTGCGCCTTTGAGCCCTCCGGCAGCGTGAACTTGCCGTCCGCGACTATAACGACCATCATTTCCTTCGCCAGCTTCTCCATAAGCTCCGCGTTGCCGAGATACTCGGTGTCTCCGACGAAAAGATGCGTGAGTCGGACGGAGCCGAGCAGCTTTTTAAGGTTCTCGGCGTTGTCAACGCGGTGCATACGCACATTCAGACCGCTGACGATATTCTTTACCATTATATTGTAGTATTCGCGGACGTTGGGGTCCGGGAACTTCTCAAAATGCAGGAACGCGCCGAGGCAGAGGCGTTCTCTGTTCGCAACGGACATACAGCTTGTGCTGTCCACGACCTTCTGCGGTATGCTGACATGGACGGTGGTGCCGTGATCCGGGGAGCTCTTCAGTGTCATGAAGCCTCCGAGGGACGCGACAAAGCCCGAAACTATCGCCATACCGAGCCCGAGACCGCCGCTCGAGCGCGTGCGGCTCGAATTCACCTGATAGAAGCGCTCGGATATGCGCTCTGTCTCCTCCTCGCTCATACCTATGCCGGTATCCGTGACCTCAATGCACAGGTTCACGCCGTAATCCTGCGGGACCGAGGACATACGCACATATACGCCGCCCTCGCGGGTATATTTCAGGCCGTTCATTATCAGGTGGCTGAGTATCTTTTTCAGTTTGCCTATATCGGTGTTCATCACCGTCGGGATAGCCGGATCGACGTCTATTATGAGCTCGAGGTTATCGGGCTTGTGCGGGCGTATCTCCGCCACAAGATCGTTGAGGACCGACGCTGTCATATAGTCCTCGCAGTTGTTCGCGAGCTTGCTTCGGTCTATCTCGGAGTAATCGAGGATATCGCTTATCTGCTCCGCGACGCGCTTGCCCGCGTCACGCACGGCTATCATATCTGTGCGTATCTCGTCGTCCTTCTCCTTGTCGATGCATATTCCCGAAAAGCCTATGACAGCGTTTATCGGGGTACGCAGTTCGTGGGACACGTTCGCGAGGAAATCATTGAGCCTGTCCGTAGCGTCGGTGAGCTGTTCGATCTCGGAATGGGATTTGCTGAGCACCTGCTCCCACTTGCCGATGATGACCTTCGCTATCCAGCCGACCATGATTATCATTGCGAAGTGCAGCATAGTGCGGGTTATGATGAGGCTGTCGAATTCCTGTCCCGTGGACACCATCTGCCAGATCTCATACGCCATGGTGAGGAAGTATGTGATCTGACAAAGCGTTATCAGCGCCTTTTTGCCCGTCATGGTATACAGCGTTATCACCGCGCTCATGACCACCGCCAGATCAAAGGTGCTGGTCAGATGTATCCCGTAGAAGAAGAACGTACACATCATCATGACAGAGCATATCCATATCCTCTGATCGTCAGAAAAGCTCTGCCGTATATGAAGCACCCAGCTCCCTCCGACACCCGCCGTTATCAGCAGAAGCGGCCATGTTTCCCACCCCATGAGCAGTGATTCGCAGATGAGGATAGAGGAAAAGATGGTATAGCTTATCAGCATCATCAGGTGCGAGGTCTGGAAGAGCTCGTTGTTTTCCGTATTAGTCTTCATTTTATTGTTCCCTCATATTATAATCGACATCCTCGTCGATCATATCGAGCATGATGCCCGCGAATTTCGGGTCGAACTGGGAGTTTATCCCGCGCTCTATCTCCGCTCTCACATATTCCTGCGAAAGCGGCTTGCGGTAGCTTCTGTGGCTGGTCATGGCGTCGTAGGCGTCCGCCACGGCTATTATCCTTGCCTCCTCGGGTATATCCTCCCCCGTGAGGCCGTCGGGATAGCCGCTGCCGTCGTATCGTTCGTGATGCCAGCGCGCTCCTGTGGCGAGCTTGGGCATCTCCTTTATGTTCTGGAGTATGCGCGCGCCCATTACGGGGTGATGCTTTATGAGCTCATACTCCTCATCCGTCAGCTTGGCGGGCTTGTTGATGACCGCGTCCGGTATGCCGATCTTGCCGACATCGTGCAGCAGTCCCATGAGGTATATGTCGCCCTGCTCCTGTATCGAGTAACCCGAGCGCTTCGCTATCTCGCGCGAATATTTCGCGACTCTGTCCGAGTGACCGTTCGTGTAGGTATCCTTCGCGTCAATAGCGTCCGCGAGGGAATGAACTACGTTGAGCATCAGGCTCTTGTTTTCCTCGGTCTTCTTGTCCACCTCGTCGCTCAGACGGCGCTGCAGGCTTATGAGCTCAAGTATGTGACGGACGCGGAGCAGCATTACATCCGGCACGAAGGGCTTCTTGATGAAGTCCATGGCACCGAGCGACAGCCCCTTGCTCTCCGCCTCGGCGCTTTCGTCGGCGGTAAGGAATATCACGGGTATCATTGCTACGTCGCGTTCCATGCGGTGCAGCTTTTCCATTACCTCGAAGCCGTCCATTTCCGGCATCTTTATATCGAGCAGTATAAGGTCGGGTATATTGGTCTCCACATATTCAAGCAGCTCACGCCCCGAAGCGAGAGCGGTCACCTTGTAGCCCTCCTTGCCCAGCACGTGACCCGCGACACGGCGGTTGGCGAGGTCGTCATCGACCACGACTATCAGGCTCTCGTTATATGGTCTGACCGGCAGCCCCTCACTGCCGATGAACTCCGCCTCGTATGAAACGCTGACATCGGTGCCGTATTTCTCGTACCACTTCTGCATCAGGCCGTTCATGACCTTGGGAATGGCGTGCTCGCGTATATCGGTAAGGAATACGAAATACTGATTGAACCTGCTGCGCATAAGGATATCGGATTTTCGCAGCGACTCACGGATATGGTTGCCCATTTCGTCGCAGCGGTCCTTGTATATACCGTCATTTATGCTGCCCGTATTGACGAGCGTAAGCAGTATCTTGCAGGCTGTACGGCGGTTGCGCACGGTGTAGCGCATGATGTAGCGGTAGACGTAGGAAAACGCGTCCTTGTCAAGCTGCAGCGCCACATCGGGTATAGTGCGTTCGCCGAGTATGGTGGACAGCATACTGATATCAAGCTCCTTGATGCTTGCTTCGTCATCGCTGTACTGATCGGCGCGGTAGATGCAGAAGCCGTGCCTGCCGTTCTGCTTGACGGTATAGAGCGCCTTGTCCGCGAGTTTGAGGAGGGCGTTGTAATCGTTGCCGTGCCTCGGCACGAAGACCGCTCCGACAGAGACACCGATCGGGATATCCATATCCTCGCCCATCATTTTCTTTGATTCGGTGACCAGTTCCTCATTGATGCGTGCCGTGAAATCTCTTATTTCTTCCTCGGTCAGCATATTCTGACAGAAAGCGACAAACTCGTCACCGCCTATTCTCGCGCATCTGCTGCCCGCGGGGACTGCCGCGGCGATCGACTGCGAGAAGCTGATAAGCACCCTGTCGCCCATTTCGTGGCCGTAGATATCGTTGACCAGCTTGAACGAGTCAAGGTCTATCATCAGCAGACTGCCCTTCTGCATCGTGCATATCCTTGCCATTTCAACACCGGCGGCGGCCTTGTTCAGGAATCCGGTCAGGCGGTCGGTAGCGGCCTCGGTCTTTAAACTGAGCATCTGCTCCTGCTTGGAAACGATATTGTATATGCGGCGCAGAAGCACGTCCGGGCTGAAAGGCTTGTGTATGTAGTCAGATACACCGACTTCAAAGCCGCGGCTCTCGGTATCTGCGTCCTCGCTGGCGGTGAGGAAGATGACGGGTAGCTCTTCCCTGACGAGCTCCTTTTCCAGCCTGCGCAGGCGTTTCAGCGCCTCAAAGCCGTCCATCTCCGGCATTTTTATGTCAAGCAGTATCAGATCGGGCGACTCATGCGTCCTGATGTAATCGAGCATCGCACGTCCGGATTTCAGAGCCGTGACACGCATATTGTTCTTGCTCAGTATATGTCCCGCCATTTGCAGGTTAGCGGTATCATCGTCCACTACCATTATCCAGTTTGCCATATCTTTGATCCGCGCCCTCGCAGGACGCAGCTCCTTTCCGACTGTAATTCTCAAAAAAAATTATATGATCCTAACGTTTATCGTAGTCCCGATGATAG
>CAMVBT010000104.1 GCA_947165805.1 uncultured Clostridia bacterium | reverse complement strand
GGAGATATTTGATGTAACGGGATTTGTCGATCTGCTCAACATCACATAATGGACACAGACTTAAAACAGGACGGGCGGCTGCTGAAAAGCGAGTATATGCGGACGCTGTTCCCGGTGATGTTCTCGGTGCTCGGGGCTGTGATAAATACGCTGATAGACAGCGTGTTCGTGTCGCAGAGGCTCGGGAGCGCCGGTCTCGCCGCCGTGAACCTCAGTATGCCGGTCTACCTGATACTGTGTACCGCCGGGTCGCTCATAGCCGGCGGAGCAAGTGTGTGCTCCGCGCGTGAGGCCGGCAGGGAGAATATGGCAAAGTCACAGGACTATTACCGCGGCGCGTTTTTTCTCTGTGCCGCGGTATCGGTCTTGTTTACTGTATGCGGAATGATTTTCTGCCGTCCCTTGGCGGCTTTTCTTTCGGGAGGCGGAGCCCTGACGGAGCAGGTGTACTCATACTGCCTCGTGACGTTCATCGGAGCCGGAGCCATGGTGATGATGTATATGCCGTACGGCTACCTCCAGCTCGAGGGCAAGACGCGCGCCATGTCCGTTACGGTCATCATCATGATCGCGGCGGATATACTGTTCGACGCGCTGTTCCTGTTCGTGCTGGACTTCGGGCTGTACGGGGCTTCGGCGGCGAGCGTGCTTTCGGTGCTCGCGGCGACCGTGTACGGCTTTGCCGCGCTGGGGAGCGGGGAATCCAACTACCGCCCCGGCTTCGTGAAGCCGGATATGCGCAGCTTCGCGGAGATGATAAGATACGGCTCTCCGGGCGCGCTCGGGAACCTTTTCGACGCGGTGAAGCTGCTGGCTCTGAATATCATAATACTCGCGGCACTCGGTGAGGAGGGCGCAGCAGTGTGGGCGGTGCTCAACAGCTTCTCCGAGCTGTCGCTGATGATCGTGCTCGGCGTGCCGAGGGCTGCCTCGCCGATGATAAGCGCCTGCCACACCGCGAGGGAGAACGGCTGCATACGCATACTGACCGGGCTCGAGGTGAAGACGGGGCTGATAATGTCGGCGGCCTTCGCTGTGGTGACAGCCTTGTGCAGCAGGGCAGCGGCGGTGTTCTTCGGACTGGGCTCCGACCTGCTGTTCCCGATGATATGCCTCGGCGTGAGCGTGATGCTGTCCGTGCTCTGCAATATATGGGAGAAGCACTTCAACTCGATAGGTCTGATAGCCGAGGCGAATGTCGCTTCTGGCGCGAGATGCTGTGTGTTCCCGGTCGCGGCAGCCCTGATACTCGCGGGGAGCGGGGCAAAGCTGTGGCTGTTCCTGCCGCTGTCGGCGCTCGCGTCCGCGGTGCTGATCGCCGTAATGGTGCGCGTCGGAGCCGCGCGCAGCCGCCGTACCGACAGGCCGCTCTCCGGAGCGCTCCTGCTCGACGACAGGCTCGAGAGGGAGAACAAGATACTCGATTTCTCCATAGCCGCGGATATGAATGAGGCCTGCGACGCCGCGGAGAAGCTCAAGACCTTCTGCGCCGCGAACGAAATGGATATGAAGATGACGATGAAGCTCGGGCTCGCGATAGAGGAGCTGCTGAACGTCATAATAAGCAGGACCCCGGAAATCGGCAGCGTGGATATCCGAGCCTTCGCGCTCGAGGGAAGCACGGGCGTGCGGATAAGATGCGCGGGCGCCAGATATGACCCGTTCCGCGACAGCGGGCGCGATGAGGACGACGAGTTCTTCATGGGCATAAATATGATAAACAAAATGGCCGATGCCATAGTCCATAAATATATATTCGGCATGAACCTGATAACCGTGTTGTTCCCGTTCAGCCGACCCGACGGAAAGGAAAGATGACCGGATGGAAAGGATAAGCGATGAGCTCAGGGCTCTGTGCGAAAGAGCCGATGAGGTCAACCGCGAAAACCTGATGACCATACTCGGCGAGAGCCGTGATACCGAATACGGCAGAAAGTACGGATTTGCCGGCATAGACAGCGTGGAGGAGTACAAGCGCCGCGTCCCGGTGTGCGGTTACGACGATATAAAGGAATACGTCGCGCGCATGATGAACGGCGAAAAGAACGTGCTCACGGGATACCCCGTCGATAAGTTCTGCAGCACCTCCGGGACGACCGGGGAATCGAAGTATCTGCCGAAATCCGATCTTGAGCTCGCGAAGGAAGGCAAGCTCACCGAGGACCCGAAAAAGCTGTTCCTCAGCCCGTTCAGGGGCAGGCGGCTGATGCTCAGCTCCTACCGCACTTACCCCGCCTACGCCGACCGGAACGTCTATCTACAAGTACCTGTATGAAGCCGGTCTCATGGAGATCGACAGATACGTCGGCGGGAAGGACCTGTTCTTCGTGCCGTGCGAGGCGAAGGATATGATCTACGCGAAGGCCTACGCCGCGCTCGCCTGTGAGGACCTGCAGGTGCTCGAGTCCACGTTCCTGTATGAAACGCTGAATTTCTTCGGATATATAAAGGAAAACTGGCAGGGGCTTGTCGTGGATATGCGCGCCCGCAGGATACCGGAGGGACTTTCGGTGCCGGAAGGGACGCGGGAATATCTGCTCTCGCTGAATGTCCCCGAGGAGCGGCTGCGGAAGATCGAAACGGAATGTGAAAAGGGCTTTGAAAACATAGCCCGCCGGCTGTGGGAGCACCTCGAGCTGCTCAACGGCATAGGCAACAAGTATTATCTCACCGAGGACGCGGCTTTGTCGGAATATGTCGGGGACATACCGAAGCAGTATTACTGCTATTGCTGCTCGGAGAGCCTGATAGGAGTGCCTCCGCGCCTGAACGAATACAGCTATGTTATGGTGCTGAGGACGGGATTTTTCGAGTTCCTGCCTTATCCGGCGGAGGACGGCGAGACGTTCCAGCCCCATGAACTGAAAGTCGGGGAGCTCTACGAGCCTCTGATAACGAATTTCTCCGGTCTGTACAGATACCGCCTCGGCGACGTGATAAAGGTGAACGGCTTCATCGGAAAAAGCCCGGTCATCGAGTTCATGTTCCGCAAGGGTCAGGTGCTCAACATCGCGGGGGAGAAGATAGATTCCCGTCAGCTCGAGCAGGCGGTCTACGGGCTCCGCGAGAACGGGCTCGAGGTCGAAAAATACTGCGTCGGAGCCGTGCTTGAAGAGCTGCCGGGAAAGTATTTCACGGTAATGGCAGTCCGTGACGCGGGCAGCGTGAGCGATGAAGAGGCCGCCGGGCTTCTCGACCGCTCGCTCATGCTCAACAGCCCCGATTACAAGGAGCTGCGCGAGGCGGGACAGATAGCGCGCCCCGCTGTGATGCTCTGCACGGCGGAGGAGTACGACAGATTCGAGAGCCTGTCGGGATCCGGACAGAAACGCGTCCACGGAAAGGCAAAACACATCTTCCCAAAGGAGGTGCCTGAGGAGAAATGGAAGGAAACAATACTCAAGCTAAGACGGGAAAAATAAAGCTCGGACTCGCGCCGAAAATGATAATCGGTCTGGTGCTGATCGTCGTGCTGATCGCGGGGGCGGCTATCGCAGTCGGTTCGCACACATACACCGACTCGATAACCGATCACTACAACACCGTCGCGTATCAGACGGCTCATGTGGCTGCCGGGTATTTCACGCGCGAGGAGCTGACCGGGTACGCGGAGCTTGTCCGGCAGTACGCCGCGGGTGAGACCGACCGTATAAGCCTCGATGCCGTAATGGAGACCGACAGATACCGCGAGCTGTGGGAGTATATCGACAAGCTGCGCCGCAGCATGGGCGCGAACGATATCTTCGTGAGCTGGTGCGACATGGACGAGCTGATATCTTATACTCCCGAAAAGGCGGAGGCGAAGGAATGGAAGCCTATCGTCTACATAATGGACAGCTACTACGACCCGTCCCTGCAATTCCGCATGGGCGACAGGAGCGCCGTTTATCCCGAATACAGGAAGGATATCGAGGAGGCCGCGAGAACGGGTCAGCCCTTTGAGCGCAAGATAATCACGGACTATCAGTTCGGACATATCCTCACCGCTTCGTATCCCGTTTCCTACGGCGGAGAGGCGGTCGCGTTCGTCAGCGTCGAGATACCGATGCTCACCCTCGAGAGCGACATCACCGAGTTCGTCGTAAAAGTGCTGATCGTATCGTGCATCATAATGGCTCTGCTTCTGGCGATCGACCTGTTCTTTATCGTCAGCACGATGATAAAGCCCATTGTCACGGTTGCTTCCGAGGCCGGAAAATTCGCGGACAACAACGCGGAGGTGTCCGACAAGCTCGGCAGGATAAAGACCGGCGACGAGGTACAGCTCCTCAGTGAGAGCCTCCTGCGCATGGAGATCGACATAAAGGAGTACATCGGGAACATAACGAAGATCACCGCCGAGAAGGAGCGCATAAGCGCCGAGCTGAACGTCGCCACGCAGATACAGGCGGATATGCTGCCGTCTATCTTCCCGCCGTTCCCCGGCAGGAAGGAGTTTGACATCTACGCCACCATGAACCCCGCGAAGGAGGTCGGCGGCGACTTTTACGACTTCTTCCTCATCGACGACGATCACCTTGCCATAGTAATGGCGGACGTATCGGGCAAGGGCGTTCCGGCGGCGCTGTTCATGGTCATTGCCAAGACGCTCATCAAGAACCACGCCCAGCTCGGTGAGCTGTCCCCGGCGAAGGTGCTTATGCAGGCGAACGAGCAGCTCTGCGAGGGCAACGAGGCGGAGCTTTTCGTCACCGTATGGCTCGGCATACTCGAGATATCCACGGGCAAGGGCATGGCGGCGAACGCCGGTCACGAGCACCCCGTACTGCGCCGCAGCGGCGGGGAGTACGAGCTTGTGGTGTACCGCCACTCGCCCGCTGTCGCGACCATGGAGGGTATGCGGTTCAGGGAGCACGAATTTGAGCTGCACCCCGGAGACAGCCTGTTCGTCTACACCGACGGTGTCCCCGAGGCCACCAACTCCGCCAACGAGCTCTACGGCACCGACCGTATGCTCGGGGCGCTCAACAGCGTGGCTCCCGACGCTTCGCAGAAGGACATTCTCAACGCCGTGAAGACCTCCGTCGATGACTTCGTCGGCGAAGCACCTCAGTTCGACGATCTGACAATGCTTGGTTTCCGGTACTTTGGAACAAACAGCTGATACAGTTAACAGTGTACAGTTGTGGAGTCGCCTGCGGCGACGAATTAAAAAAATAACAAAGGGGGCAGTATTACTGCCCCCTTTGATCGTTTGTGAAAAACGGTGATCACTGACGAGTCTCGTCAGTTTTTAAATATGTCCGCGCAGCGGACTCCACAACTATTCATTATTCACTATTCACCATTCACTATTCACTGACTTCCGATTACCTGTTCATTCCTTCATATAAACATTCTTTTCTTTTAGCTGTGCTATTATTTCATCGACGACCTTCGCCACTTCTTCGTGGGTGAGGGTTCTTTCTCTGTTGAGGAAAGCTATCCGCACCGTGAGAGCTCGTCCGTTCTCGTCGTCGTATGTGTCCGTGAGCGTTACCTTGTTCACAAGCGGAGAGTTCACCGCGCGCACCGCGTCGGCAACAGGCGAGAATACGGAAGTGCGCAGAGTCAGATCGACCTCGACGCCCGGGTACTTCGGAGGCTCCTCATAGCTGATGCCGGACGCCGCGATCTCCGCAAACGCCTTGACATCTATCTCCGCGTACACTATGACGGATTTCTTGTCTATCTTCGCTGTTATTGTCGGGTAGGGAAGTCCTATCTCGCCGATCACCGTGCCGTCGCAGATAACCGCGTTCAGGTTCTTCGGGTGCTGCCAGCTGTGAGCTGCTTCGCGCTTCTCGAAGGTGACGGGCTTGTGCTTGATGTCGTCCGCGAGGACGGCTATCATGTCGCGCAGCCTCAGGTAGAGCTTCTCGGTGCTCTGCGTCTTGCTGAACAGCGTTATGCAGAGCTTCTTGTACTCGTTGACGAGGTTCGTTTTGGGGTCAACGCCGTCCGCGACCCTGCCTATCTCGAAGATGCCGAAATCCGGCGCGTAGGCGGAGTTCGTGTTTATCTGGCAGAGCTGCGTCGGCTCTATCGAGCGGCGGACAACGACCGTCGAATTGAGCAGGCCTATGTTGTCCTCGGCTTCTATGCCCAGCTCCCTGAATTCGTCGTAGTACGGCCAGATGTAGGAGTGTACCTCATGCAGCGAGAAGCGCTTCACGAGAAGGTCCTTTATCTGCTCCTCGACGTTCTTTTCGGTGGAGATGCGCACGGGATACAGCGGCGATACCGCGGTATGCACGTCGAAGTTGTCGTAGCCGTAGATTCGGGTGATCTCCTCGATGATGTCGGCCTTGATAGTAACGTCCTTTGTCGCTCTCCATGTCGGGACGTCCACGGTGAACGTGCCGTTCTCCGCCTTTATGCCGAAGCCCAGCGACGTGAGCGTCTTTATAATGGTGTCGTCGTCTATCTCTATGCCCGTGTAGCGGTCAACGTACTTACGGTCGAAGCTGAACGAAACGTGCGGATACTTGTGGATATACTCGTCGGTGAGGGACGATATGACGCGCACGCCCGGGTCTCCCGCCATGAGGAGCTTTATGAAGCGCCCTGTCGCGGTAACGACCATTTCGGGGTCGAGGCTCTTTTCGTATCTCATCGAAGCGTCCGTTCTGTGCGAAAGGCGCACTGTGGACTTTCTGATCGAAACGGGGTCGAAGCACGCCGATTCGAGCGTGAGAGCAGTGGTGTCCTCGACTATCTCGGAGTCGAGACCTCCCATAATACCCGCGATAGCCACGGGAGTGTCGCCGTTGCATATCATAAGGGTGTCGGGGTCTATGCGGCGCACTTCCTTGTCGAGCGTCTGGAAATCGAACGGCTCGGGGAAGCGCTTTATGCGTATCTTCTCGACCTTGCGCGAGTCGAACGCGTGCATGGGCTGACCCATTTCGAGCATGATGTAGTTCGTGATGTCGGCGAGGAAGTTTATCGCGCGCATACCGCAGTAGTAGAGGCGTATGCGCATATTGACGGGGCTGACGGTGCGGCTGACGCTGTCGAACTTTATGCAGGCGTAGCGGTAGCAGAGCGGGTCCTCGATCTTCATATCGACTCCGGGCAGTCCGGAGTAGGGCGCGAGGTCGGCGGTCTCAATGGCTTTCAGCGGTCTGCCGGAGAGCGCCGCGAACTCGCGGGCTATGCCGTAGTGTCCCCAGAGGTCGGGGCGGTTGGTGAGGGACTTGTTGTCCACCTCGAAGATGATATCGTCTATCTCGTACACGTCCTTGAGCGGAGTGCCGTTCGCGATATCGTCGGTTATCTCCATGATGCCGCCGTTGTTGTCGGAAATGCCTATCTCCGCCTCGGAGCAGCACATACCGTTCGATGTGTACCCTGCCAGCTTGCGGGGAGCTATCGTGATATCGCCTATACGCGCGCCGAGGGGTGCGAACGCGGTCTTCAAGCCCACTCTTACGTTCGGGGCTCCGCAGACCACGTCAACGGGCTCGCCGGTGCCGCAGTCCACTTTCAGCAGGTGGAGCTTCTTTGACTCGGGGTGGGGCTCCACGGAGAGTATCTCGGCGCAGACTATGCCGTCGAGCTGCTCGCCCTTCATGAATATCTCGTTTTCCACTTCCGCGGTGGAGAGCGAGAACTGCTGTATAAGCTTCAGTTTGTCAAGACCGCTGAGATCGACGAAATCAGAGATCCAGTTCATTGATAAAAACATTGTCGGTTCCTCCCTTTCCTCAGCAGTCCTGCGTGAACTGAGCCAGCGCCTTTAAGTTGCCGCTGTTCAGGTCGCGTATATCCTTGATGCCGTACTTCATCATGGCAAGGCGCGTCATTCCGAGTCCGAACGCGAAGCCCGTGTATTCCTCGGGGTCGATGCCGCCGGCCTTGAGCACCTCGGGGTGTATCATACCGCAGGGGCAGAGCTCCAGCCAGCCGCTGTGCTTGCAGGTCGGGCAGCCCTTGCCGCCGCAGATGAGGCAGCTGATGTCGAGCTCGAAGCCCGGTTCAACGAACGGGAAGAAGCCCGGGCGCAGGCGCACCTTTATCTCACGCCCGAACACCTCGGAGAGCATAGTCTTCATGAAGAATATCAGGTTCGAGATCGAGATGTTCTTATCGACCATGATGCCCTCCATCTGGAAGAAGGTGTTCTCATGGCACGCGTCGATAGTCTCGTTGCGGAAGCATCTTCCGGGGAACACCGCCTTTATCGGCTTGCC
>CAMVBT010000103.1 GCA_947165805.1 uncultured Clostridia bacterium | reverse complement strand
ATGAACGACACCTTGTCGGAATTGGTACCGATAGCCGTCGCGATGAACTTTTCCCAGCGTTCTCTCTCGAGCTCGTTGAACTTCTCCGCGTCGTCGTCCACGATGACCGATGCGGATATGTTGTCGTAGCTGTAGCCGTCCTTTTCGATCTGCGTTATTTCTTCGTTTACCAGATAATGTATCTTCTTCTGCGTTTCGTAGTAGAACTCGTCGCCGTCGCCTATGCGCAGGGTCGGATAGTCGGGCGAGATGTCCGAATCCACCGTTGTGCCGACGAGACCGCCTTCATCGGCGTTGCCGCCGCCCGCGGAGACATACTCCACGTCCTGTATCATACCGCCCTCGGTGCCCTCGGATTCGACGGACGGGGTATATTCGGTTATCTGCTTTACGGTCGGGTCATAGTTGAGCTGCACATTTACCGCGACCCTGTAATCGCTGAACGCCCCTCCGAACAGCTCACCGAGCTTTTCGTCGAGTATCTTCGCTATCTTGTTCTGGAAGTCGAGGCGTCTGTAGTAAAGTGCCACTTCGTCCTCGTCGCCCATATTGTTGACGACCGTTTCGGCGGTGAGCACAGCTCCGGAGCTGTCGGTCACGGTGATATTCTCTTCCTTGAGGCCTCTCACCGACCTTCTCACGAGGTTATAAACGCCCTCCACTGCCTCGACCGAGAGCGCGTGGTCGAGCTGGAGCATAACGGAAGCGCTCGCCTCGTCACGCTCGTCCGAGATGACATAGTTCTGTGTCTCGGGGATATTGAGTATCACTATCGCGGAATGTATGCCGTCGATCATCGAGAGCGTCGCGCGCAGGTTCTCCTGAAGCTGCTGCTTCTGCTTCTCACGCTTGTCGGACTCGGTAGAGAACAGACCCACGCCTTCGTCCCAGATGTTGTAGTTGAAGGTCTGCTTCGGGTAGCCCTGCACCGCGAGCTGGGCGCGCAGGGTCTCGACTCTGTTCGCCGGCACCATTATCTCGCCGGTGGCGACATTCACGCGGACGTCCGCCTCCGCTACACCGAGGTTGTTCTCGAGGACGGTTATGATCTCCGTCATTTCCGCCTCGGTCGCGCCGGTATAGAGCACCGCGTATCTTGTGATCGAATTTATGATGATAAGCGTTATCAGCGAGACGACTATCACCGACGCCACCGCGATAATGATTATCCTTACCGTTTTGTTGAAGGCCTTCCACCGCGTCTTTATCGCCGTGGTGATCTTACCCAGTATTTCCTTGACTTTATCCATTTATGTACAGCCCCTTGCGGGCGTCACTCCTTCATTTACGCGTCCTGCTGTGATCTGTGATCTCCTTAAATGCTCATTCTCATTATTTCGTTGTACGCGTCAACGACCGCGTTCTTCACGTTGACGAGCAGTTCGGTCGCTATCTCCGCCTTGGCAATGTTCATCTGCATCTGTTCAAGGCTCTCGGTATCGCCGAGCATTAAATTCACCATATCCTCGCTTTTCTGCGCCTGAGCTTCCGCGGCCTGGTTCCACAGCCCTGTCAGCGCGTCGAGGAAAGTCCCGGTCTCCGGAAGCTCGCCGGTCTTTGCCGCTTCCGCAGTTTCGGGAGCCGGTGTGTTGAACGCCTTATCCACCGCCGCTATCGTGTGGATATTGGGCGACATCGGTATTATCTGCATAGTGTTTTACCCCTTTTTACGCCGTTCAGCCGTTCTGACCTATCGTAAGAGCCTTGTTTGCCAGAGATTTGAGGCTGTTGAATATCGTAAGGTTCGCGCTGTACGACTGTGTGGCCGCCAGCATATCTATCTGCTCCTCCGCCACATCGACGTTCGGCAGGTAGTAGTAGCCGTCTTCGTCGGCGTCGGGGTGCGAGGGGTCGTAGACGGGGGTCGGCGGAGTCGGGTCCTCGACTATCTTCGTCAGCAGCACGCCGTTCATGGTCTGCTGTCTGTCGCGTCCCGCGAGGCCGCGCAGGGACTCGAGATGCTTTCCGAGCACCGTGCGGAACTCTATCGCGCTCGGGCTTGCGTCGCCGGTGCGGTAGTATGACTTGTTCTCCGTGAACACCACGTTCTGACGCACATAAGGGCCGCCCTTCGCGGTGCGTGTAGTATCGGCGTTGGCGACGTTCTGCGCTATGACATCGGCGCGCGCGCGCTCGGCTATCATTCCGGAGACCGCTATATCGAGATTGCTTAAGAATGCCATTTATGCTTCCTCCTTATCAGCTCTTACGCATTGCCGTTCTCATCATGGTGAACTCGGCGTTTATCTGATTTATGAGTGCCTGATACTGCAGCGCGTTCTTGGCGAAAAGCGCGCTCTGGGTATCGGAATCCACGTTGTTGCCGTCGGGCTGATCCTTTGTGGTCTCGTCGGTATGTATCACCGAGGCGAGCTCGAGGCGCTTCTTCTTCCCTGCCCGCTCCACAGCCGCGGCTTCCTTCTCATCCATAGTTTCCTTCAGAACACCCGCGAAATACAGATATTTCGCCTTGTAGTCGGGCGTATCGACATTCGCGATATTCTGCGCTATGATCTGCTGCTGCTTGACCAGCAGGTCAAGTCCCTGCTCCGCTATCCGGAACGAGGTGTTATCGAACAAAGCCATAATGACCTCCGTTGTTTCGGCAAAACACGACATATTGTGTCAGATATAGTATATTATACCACATATCTTGATATTTTTCAAGATTTTCCGCCGAATTTCCGCTTAAAAAATTAATGAAATTATTTCCTGTACCTGTCGTGCAGAGAGCGCATAGCCTGACGGCGTCGCACGACCTCGGACTCCCGGAATACGTGCTTTCCGGGCTTCGGGAGCTCGCCGAAGCGCTTCTTCGCCTCATTGAGAGCGTCGCAAAGTCTCTGCGGCCTGCCGAACACGGCAGGGAACTCCAGCACCGAGAGCTCGGTGAACGAGCGCTGCTCCAGCCACGGTCTGTCGAACTCTATGGCCCCGTTCCGGACATGGTAGCCGAGATAGTCGCTGTCCATGGCGTATTCGCGTATACGACCGGTTATAACTATCTTCTTGCCGTTCCGCGAGGGCTCGGCAGACTCAAGCTCGGCAAAGGGGATATAGTACAGCACTCTCCAGACGGCTCTCTCGCCGTCGATATTGTAGATGCCGTCGTAGCGGCTGAGCACCGCAAATTTTAGCTGTATATCCGCGTAGGTGTATCTGCTGTGCATCCTGATCCTGCGTTCGGCGGTAAGCACCGGCAGCACACAGACCGCAAGCCCCGCCGCGATGACGGCTGCCGCGGCTGCCGGGAGCTGCCACACCACCGAGTGGCTCCCGGTACCGATCAGCCCGAACCAGAACAGCATGAACAAGATAACGGCGGCTTCGGCGGCGAACGAACCCGCGAGCACCGCGATCCTTACCGCCCTCCGTCCGAAACGGGAGGTCACGCAGTGAAAATATGAACGCATACGCACCTCCGCATTGTTTTCTCCGGGACATACCTATATATAATAACATTATACAATGTTTTTTTACGTTTGTACAGTAAATTTTCAATATTTTTATTCCTTTAAGCAAATTCAACAAAATTTTCGGTCTGAAATACCGCTCACGCCGCTTAAATTTAGTTATTTTGACAAATATTATGTAACTTATGACGGTTTTTGCCCCGTTTGAAAAAAAATCTCGCTGCGCTATTGACTTTTTTGTGCATTTTAATGTATAATTAATAATAAATGATTATGCCCCACAGTAAGGGTCAGCTGTATCCGCAGTGATGATGTGCGCGGATACGGGTGTACTTTTGCGCGGCAAAATCCGTCTGTAATCCGCGATCATTGAAGGGAGGCGGTGCGCGTGCTCGATCAAAGCAGCATTGTAAGCGTTCGTGTGACCGGGCTTGACGGAAAATTTATCCTCGAGGTCGATAACGAACGCTTCTCCTTTCCGAAGATGTTCGTGAACAATATACCGGTCAACAATATTATGATGATAAAGGGCAAGGATATGCCCGAGTTCGATGCCGATACAGGCGTGTATGTCATAACAAATATGCGCAACGGAGACCGGATACGGTATATGGGCAGGATAAAGATGTCACTCGATTATCAGCTCAATATACAGATACGCGACGAATACGGCACAATAATGGAAGAACGGCGCAAATACTTCAAGGTCCGCTCGAACCTGCGCTGTGTCATAAGCGGCCATGAGCGCGAAGGCACCGTATATGAGTACGATGTCCCGGTGATGACCGTAATAAAGAACGTCAGCATAGGCGGAGTCTTCATCGAAGGCACTGACCCGCCCTACCGCAAGGACGATATCCTGCTGCTGAATTTCATGGTGGGCGGCGAGCTCGTCGGAGCGGTCGTAAAGGTGCTCCGGCTGCAGCTGCTGATAGACGGCAGCCTCGAAGGCTACGGCTGCGCGTTCGTAAATGTCGATCAGAAAATGGAATTGACTCTCGCTAAGCTGGTCAACGATATCCAGATAGAACAGCGTCAGGAGCAGATAGAGAGGGATTTCCGGCGGCGCGAGGCGGAAAAGCGCGTAAAGGGCAGCGGATAAGCGCTGCGTCCGCAAAGATCATGTAAATTATACGGCGGTCTGCCGTTAAATAATTTAAGGTTAGGAATGGTACTAAATCTATGAATATCAAGGTCAAAACAGCCCTCAGGGTCATACTTATCGGTACAACGGTGCTCCCGCTCATAGTGGTCGCCATAGTAGCCGCTTTGCAGATCTTCGGATTCGCAAAAACGATGATAGGTGAAGAAGCAGCTACCTCGGGCGCGGCACTGAGCGCCGGTGTCACTAACATCACCCAGAGTTACATCGACGATGCGAGATCGCTGGCGGGAATGGACTTCGTGAACAGCTCCATAAAGAACCTCAACGGCGTAAAGTCCGATCTGGACAACGTCACAGGCGTTATGAAGAAGAGCAGGAACGTCCTCGATATAGCCATTACGGACAGCGAGGGCAGACTCATCTACAGCTCCAAGGGTTCCGCGGGCAGCACATTCTTCGCTTACAACGACAAATGGAGCCCCTCAAAAAGCGCTTTCGTGACAAAGTTCTATAAGAACGAAACAACATACGGCACAAATCTGTTCGTGGCAGCGGCTCCGCTGACCGGCTCGGACAACGGTTATGTCGCTGTGGTCGTTGATGTCGCGGAGCTTACCGAAAGCCTCCGCAACAGCAAATTCCTCGATTACGGCGTACTCGTTGTGGCGGACGCGGACTCCGTGCTCAACTTCAATGAGGCCGAAATTTCCGAGAGCTCCGCTATCGCCGGCCTCGTTGATCCCGATCTCTCCAAGATGCTCGCCTCCAAGACCGGCGACACAGGCGAAAGACTCACCGACGGCCAGTACATCGGCGCTTACGGCAACATAACAGGCACGGACTGGGTATGGATCGCCATGTATCCCGCTTCTCAGGCAAGCAGCGCGGTAATGCTCGTGTTCATCATAGGCATGGTCATCATCGTGGCGCTTATCCTTGTGTGCGTATTCGTTACGATAATAGCTTCCCAGAAGGTCATCGACCCGATGCTCAAGATGCTCGCGACAATGAAGGAGATCAACTCCGGCAATCATTCCGAGCGTATCTCCACAATGGAAATGGGCAAGGAATTCGCAAATATGTCGGAAGTGTTCAACGAGATGATGGATCAGTCGATGCTCAGCGAGGAGCTTCACAGGACAGTTACCGAAATTTCCGACAATATGCTGTTTGAATGGGATTTCGCAAAGGAATCCATGTACGTTTCCGACAACTTCAAGAACAAGATCGAGCTCAACGTTTCCGGCGCAACGCTCAGCAACGGCAAGTTCCTCGACTCCCTCATGGAAGAGGAAGAGGCCGAGAAGTACAAGCGCGATATCACAACACTCTTCAAGAACAAGGACGATGTCGGCGGCGAGTACAAGATCAAGAACAAGGGCGCGGATATGTGGGTGTCCATGAGAGCACACTGCATCACCGACCGTCTCGGCGAAGTCCTCCGTGTTGTCGGAGTCCTCACCGATATCACCAGCGAGAAGAACGCTACCCTCAAGCTCGCGGAGCGCGCAAGCTTCGACTTCCTCTCGCAGCTGTACAACAGAAATACCTTCGAGCGCGAGTTCGCTGCGGAGCTTGAAAGAAATACAGGCAAGAAGGTCGCTGCCCTGTTCATAGACGTCGACGACTTCAAGTTCATCAACGACCGCTACAGCCACGCTGTCGGCGATGAGGTCATCAGATTCGTTGCGGACACGATCAAGGCCAAGACCGGCGAGACCGGCTTCGCGGGACGCTTCGGCGGCGATGAGTTCGTACTCTGCGTTTCCGACCCGAACCTCATCGAAAATGTCGAGGTACTGTCCATGGATATCATCGACGACCTCTACGCGGGCTACTACTCCAAGTCCGTTGACACGACCCTTAACATCAAGGCTTCTATCGGTATCGCTATCTATCCCGATCACAGCACCGACGGCAAGACACTTGTAGGCTGCGCCGATGCCGCTATGTACTTCGTAAAGAAGAACGGCAAGGCCAACTACCACATCTACGAACCCGAGGACAGCAACCTCGAAGGCAACTTCACTTCCTCGATCTGACGGAAATATCAGAAGAACGCACGATGCGGCTGAATACTGTTTTCTGCCCGACGGATCTGCCGGGCAGAAAAACGGTATAAAACAGCCGCTTCTGTTTTAAGAAAGGCGAATAACAGGAATGACAAAGATCATCACGCTGACAAATCAGAAGGGCGGAGTCGGCAAGACCACGACCTGCGCGGGACTCTGCGGATGCCTTGCGAAAATGGGCAAGAAGGTGCTCGCGCTCGATCTCGACCCGCAGGGCAACCTTAGTTTCAGTCTCGGCGCGGACACCGATTCTTCGTACACGATATACGATGTGTTCAAGCGCAGAGCGGACATATACGATACGGTGCAGCACTGCGACTGCTGCGACGTGGTGCCGGCCAATATCCTGCTGTCCGGTGTCGAGCTCGAGATAACCTCGGTAGGCAGAGAATATATGCTTCGCGAGCATCTGTCCACGATCGCGGATCAGTACGACTTCGTGCTCGTCGATACGCCCCCTGCTCTCTCGATACTGACGATCAACGCCTATGCCGCGTCAAACCAGCTCGTTATCCCCATGGTGCCGGAGATACTGTCTCTGCAGGGTATCGCGCAGCTGAAAGAGACCATTTTCGCGGTGAAGAAATACTACAACCCGTCGCTGGAGATACGCGGTATATTGCTGAACAAATATTCGCCGCGCCTTGTGCTGACCAAGGAGGTCGAGGAGCTCGCCAACATCATCGCCGAGCAGCTCGATACCGATGTATTCGACCAGAAGATCAGCGGAAGCGTAATAATCGCAGAAGCTCCGGCGCACGCAAAGACGATAATCGAGTATGCGCCGCGCTCAAAATCCGCGCATGAATTCATGGATCTTACATACGAGATACTCGGCATGGAGAAGCCCAAGCGCACCGAGGAGAAGCGCGGCCGCGGACGTCCTCCGAAGCACAGCGCTCCGCGGTACTGATAAAGGTGAGCTGTCATGGCGAGAACATCAAAGACCGATAAAGTGCTCGGGCTGATAGGCGCCGAAAAGGCTCCGGCAGCTCCCGCTGCGAACCCCGTTCTCAAAGCCCCCGAGCGCGAAGCGGTGCCGCAGGTCTTCGTAAAGTCCGATACCGGCACCCAGTTCGTCAATATCGCGTTCCTGCTGATAAACGAACAGCTCGGCAGCATAATGGAGCGGTTCCGCTGCTGCACCTGCGACGATTGCGTCGCCGCCGTCACCGAGGAAGCGCTCAGAAACCTGCCGAAACGCATCGTGCGCGTAAAACGTGTCTCCGACGCCGAAAACGCCGACCGCGCCGCCGCCGAACTGCGCAGCGAGTCGATCCGCATCATGACCAAAGCCGTCATGCTTATCAAAACAAACCCAAGACATTAAAGATCGCTTGCGCTCGAGGCGGCGAGCCGCCGCTCCCAATCCGTCTGTTACCGCAGTGAAAGCGAAAGGTTTCTGCCTCGCAGCCGTTAGTTTTGTTTAGTGGTCACTTCGCTCGAGGCGGCGAGCCGCCGCTCCCAATCCGTCTGTTACCGCAGTGAAAGTGAAAGCTCTCTGCCTCGCAGCCGTTAGTTTTGTGCAGTGGTTGCTTACGCTCGAGACTGGGGGAAACTTTTTTGAAAAAAGTTGTCTGTCGGTCAGC
>CAMVBT010000102.1 GCA_947165805.1 uncultured Clostridia bacterium | reverse complement strand
GACCGGCCTAAAGACCGGAAGCATGGGCGACTACTATACCAAGGACGCGGACGGAGCATGGACAGTGTACCATGACGGATTCGCGAACATCGTTTCCACAGCCTCGCAGAACGGCTTCAACTATATGCTCGTCACCTGCGGCGCGCCTTACCGCGACGAGGAAGGCAACCGCCTCAACGGACACTTCAAGGATTCCATCGCGCTGTACAAGTGGGCATTCCGCACATTCGACGTAGTTCCCGTAATGAGCGAGAACACTCCCGTTGCCAGCGTGAAGGTGGAAATGGGCGAAAACGCGGACGTTTCGCTGCTGAAACCCGCGGGCTCCTTCTCCACGCTCCTCCCGAAAGACCTCGACACATCGGTGATACAGCAGGAGGTCACGATAACCGCCGAGAAGAATGAGAACGAAGCCGTGGTCGCGCCTATCGAAAAGGGACAGGTCATGGGGACACTGAAACTTTCTCTCGACGACGAGGTGCTCTGGACGACAAATCTTGTAGCTTCTCAAAGCATTGAACTGTCGCAGTACGAATATACTATGAGAATGGTAAACAGTATATTCGGGAAATGGTGGTTCAAGCTGTGCGGAGCCCTGCTGGTGTTTCTTATCATCGCCGACATCATAATGAACTCGATACAGAAGGCACGCATTGCGCGCATGGAAGCGAGAAAAGCCCGCAGAGCCTCCGGTAAGGACAAATGGTAAACATACGCATCATCGCGGTCGGGAAGCTGAAGGAAAAATACTTCACGGAGGCTTACGACGAATATGTAAAACGGCTCTCGGGACTCGGTGTGAAGCTGACCGCCGAAGAGACCGAGCCCGCCTATCTACCGGAGGAGCCCTCCGAAAGCGAGATCGCAAAGGCGCTCGACGCCGAGGCCGAGAAGATACTGAAAAAGATACCCGCGGACAGCTTCGTGGTGCCTATGTGCATCGAAGGAAAACAGCTTTCGAGCGAGCAGCTCGCGGCAAGGCTCTCCGAAGCGACGGACGGCGCCTCGGGCAATACGTCGGTGACCTTCATCATAGGCGGGTCGTGCGGGCTGTCCGATAAGATCAAATCACGCGGAGACCTGCGGCTGAGTATGTCGGCTATGACATTTCCGCACAGGCTCGCGCGGGTCATGCTCGCCGAGCAGATATACCGCGCATTCACTATAATCCGTAACAGAAAGTACCACAAATAATGTACAGGATCTATCTCTACAAAGCGGCGCTCTTCGCGCTCGGAGCCGCTATGGTCGTACTCGGTATCATCATAGTGTCACAGCGTGAGGTGCTTATGACCCCGCTCGCCTACTTCGCAGGGGCGGTGCTGTCGATACACGGCGCGAGGAACCTATTCTCGTTCATCTCCCGCGGCGGCAAGCTCGGGCAGAAGCGAAAGGAAGCTAAGCTGATAACCGCACTGGTGAATATCGCGCTCGCGATACTGATAGTCGCGATGCCGGAGCTTTCGTTCACGCTGGCGGCTTATCTGCTGGCGGCGTACCTGCTGTTCAACGGCGCTTCAAAGCTCGCGGATTTCATCGTGGCGAAGACCGACCGTCAGCCCGGGCATTATCTCGATCTTATCGCTTTCCTGTTCTACCTTGTATTCGTGATACTGCTGCTCGTTAAGGGTCAGAGCACATATACGTTCCTGATGATATCGGGGATATACTGCATACTGTTCGGCGCGGAGACGCTGTCCGACTTCATCACGCTGGCACTGCCGCAGAAGTTCAAGAACGACATGAAGCGGCATATACGCATCTCGGTACCGGTGTTCGTATCGACCTTCATGCCCCTCGGGACACTGAGGTATGTGAATGAATACATCTCGCTGAACGACGAGCTCCCGAAGCTCGAGACCGACGACCGCGGAGACGGCGCGCCGCCGGATATGGAAATAATGGTACACGTTTCAAACAACGGCTCCGGCAAGATCGGACATCTCGATCTTTACATAGACGGTCAGGTGATATCCTACGGGAACCACGACCACGCTTCGCACAGGCTTTTCGGAGTGTTCGGCGACGGGGTCATGTTTACGGCGGATAAAGAGACCTACCTCGATTTCTCGGTCACGCATGACAGACAGCTCGTGTTCTCATACGGGCTGAGACTGCTGCCGGAACAGCTCGCCGCTGTCCGTGAGGAAGTAAGAAAGATAAAGAAGGATACCGTTCCGTGGAAGCCCCCCTATCAGCTCGCCTGCGAAACAAAGGGCGCGGAAAACGTCAGACTCAGCGATCACCATGATTACTGCAGCGAGCTCTGGAACGGCACACACGCGGATTTCTACAAATTCAGCGGCGGCAAGTTCAGAACATATTCGATACTGAGCACGAACTGCGTTCTGCTTACCGACGAGATAGTCGGAAAGGCCGGAACGGATATCGTGTGCATAAGCGGCATAGCTTCGCCTGGCATCTATTACGATTACCTCGAGAGGCTGTATATGACGCAGAAAACAATGGTCATCTCAAAGACCATATATGACAGGAAAACTATGAGGAAACTCAAAAAAGAAAGGACGAATAAAAATGAGTGAGGTTTATCTTGACGACCGCTTCAAGGGAGTAATGCTCGGACTTGCGATAGGAGACGCTTTCGGCTACCCTATCGAGCTTATGGACTATGAGGCGATCTGTGAAAGGTTCGAGAAGAACGGCTGTCTCGATCTTGCGGTGAGCAAGAGAACGGGAACGGCACTGTTCACCGACGATACGCAGCTTTCGCTGTTCACCGCGGACGGTCTGCTCTGGGCTCACAGCGCGGGCGCGGATGACGGTCAGGTCAACTATGAGGACTACCTGTTCCTCGCGTATCAGGTATGGCTGTACACACAGACAAAGACAGTCGCAGGCAAGGAATACGCGTGGCTGTTCGACCCCGCGCAGAACGCCTACAAGCTGAGGCTGCTCAAGGCCAAGGGTCTCTACAAGAAGCGCACCGCCGATACGAAGAACATCGACGCTCTGCTGAAGATCAGGAACATGGCCTACGGCACACCCGAAAGACGTCTCAACGACAACAAGGACAACGGCGCGGTAAAGCGCTCGGCTCCTATCGGTCTTTATTTCTACAACAACACCCGGAAGGCTTTCGACATCGGCTGCAGAGCCGCAGCTATCACTCACGGCAACCCCGTGGGCTATATCGCGGGCGGCTGCTACGCGGCAATGATCGCCGAGATCGTCAACGGCGCGGAGGTCGAAGATGCCGTAAACACCGTCATAAAGCTGCTCGACAGCGTCGCTGACGGCGAGGTCCTCAAAAAGACCCTCTGCTACGCGCTCGACCTTGTCCGCAACGAGGAAGTCGATCCCAAGGAAGCCATAACCAAGATGGGCTACGGCTTCGAGGCTTATGAAGCTCTCGCTATCGCGGTCTACTGCGCGGTGCTCCACTATGACAGCCCCAGACACGCGATACAGCTCGCGGCGAACCACAGCGGCGCAAGCGATACCTGCGCTTCCATGACTGCGGCTCTGCTGGGCGCTTACTTCGGGATACAGGGCTTCCCAAAGAAGTGGGTCGAGAAGCTCCAGTACAAGAACCTTATCTCCGCTATCGCCGACAAGATGCTCAAGGTCGTTTACACCTCCGACGAGGACAGCGAAGAGGAAGAGGAAGAATAAGGAAAGACAGGACCGGACCGTATATAAATAAAGAAATATAAAGCACAGACAGATCAGAAAGTAGAACAAAAATATAAAAGAAAGGGTGATATCGGTATGCTTTATACAATAGAATATCTGACGGAGAAGATCAAAGAGAGCGAAAAGCCTTACGACCTCGACAAGATAACGGCAGCGTATGAGGTCGCGAACGATGCACACAAGGGCGTGAAAAGAAGCTCGGGTGAGCCTTATATAACTCATCCGATCGCGGTAGCCTGCATACTGCTGGAGTTTTTCATGGATACCGATACCATCTGCGCCGCTCTGCTCCACGATGTCGTCGAGGACACGGACGTGCAGCTCGAGACCCTGCGCAGGAAGTTCGGCGACGATGTTGCGAACCTTGTGGACGGCGTCACCAAGATCGGTCAGGTCCCCCTGAACAATACAAAAGAAGAACAGCAGGCAGAGAATACCCGCAAAATTCTCATCGCGATGTCCAAGGATATCCGCGTTATCATCATCAAGCTGGCGGACAGGCTGCACAATATGCGCACCATAATGTACCGCCCGCCCGAGAAGCAGCGCAAGAAGGCTCTCGAAACGATGAACTTCTACGCGCCTATCGCGCACCGCCTCGGTATGAACGCCGTAAAGGAGGAAATGGAGGATATCTCGATAAGAATACTCGACCCCTACGGCTCGAAGATGATCGAGGATATGCTCAACAAGCACAAGGAGCAGCGCGATACCTTCATCGACGTTATCAAGAACCGTATCCGTGAAAGGATACAGGATATACAGCCTCCGCCGACTATCGAGGGCAGAGTCAAGAGCGTGTACTCGATATACAAGAAGGTATATGTCAAGGGCAAGAGCTTCGACGAGATATACGATATCTACGCCGTGAGAGTCATCGTGTCCACGGTCATCGAGTGCTATAACGTGCTCGGTATCATACATGATATCTTCAAGCCCATTCCCTACCGCTTCAAGGACTACATCGCGACTCCCAAGCCCAACCGCTATCAGTCGCTCCATACGACCGTCATAGGACGCGAGGGCATACCCTTCGAGGTGCAGATACGCACCTATGAGATGCACAATACAGCCCAGTACGGCATCGCCGCGCACTGGAAGTACAAGGCCGGCATAAACGGCAAGGTCTCCGGCGAAAAGCGCTTCGACTGGATAAGACACATAATCGAGCAGCAGCAGGACACCGACGATATCGAGCAGATAGCCGACGCTATCAAGGTCGATCTCTCCCCCGACGATGTATATGTATTCACGCCGAAGGGCGACGTCATAACACTGCCGGCGGGCTCGACGATAATCGACTTCGCTTACGCCATACACACTCAGGTCGGCAACAGAATGACCGGCGCCAAGGTCGGCGGCAAGCTGATACGCTTTGACTATCAGCTCCATACCGGCGACATAGTTGAGGTAATGACGTCGTCGAATGCCTGTCCCAACCGCAACTGGCTCGAGATCGCCAAGACAAACGAGGCGCGCTCGAAGATACGCTCGTGGTTCAAGCGGGAATGTCGCGAGGAGAATATCCAGGAGGGTATGGCAGCTCTCGAGAACGAGTTCCGCCGCAACAAGATGATACCCGACGACGAGTTCATTCTCGAGCTGGCGCATGTGCAGCACTTCGACAACAAGGAGGACTTCTACGCGGCTATCGGCTACGGCGGAGTCATACTGTCAAAGATAATGCAGCGCGCCAAGGATATGTACAGCGCGAAACACGGAGCCTCCGAGCAGCCTGACGACAGCTCCGGCATAGGATATACCGGCAGACGGCGCAGCGGCGTCATCGTTGACGGCATGGAGAACTGTCTCGTGAAATTCGCGAAATGCTGCAACCCGCTCCCCGGAGACGATATCATCGGCTTCATCACACGCGGCTATGGTGTCTCGGTGCATAAGACGGACTGCATGAACGTCAGGAGCTCACCTGCCGAGGACAAGGAACGCTGGATAAAGGTCTCGTGGGCAGCCGCGAACGAGAGCGACAGCTACAACGCGACGATAGATATAATCGCCGAGGACAGGACCGCTCTCATCGCCGATGTCACCGCTGTCATAGCGGGAAACAGGATACCGATAAGACATATCACCGCGCACAACCTTAAAAACGGCAACGGAAACATCATCGTGACTGTCGAGGTGGCAAGCGTCGAACAGCTCACGAACCTTATCGCAAGGATATGCAAGATATCCGGCATAATAAGCGCCGAAAGAACAGGCATAGTATAACACGGGAGGACACTTCAATGAATCTTCAGGAATCGGGCGAGATGTATCTTGAAACTATACTCGTACTGTCAAAGAAAATGAACGCGGTGCGTTCGATAGATATATGCACCGAGATGGGCTTCTCCAAGCCCAGCATCAGCCGCGCCATGCATCTGCTGAAGGACGGGGGCTATCTCGAGATAGACGAGAACGGCTTCATCACGCTCACGGACATAGGCAGAGAGGTCGCGGAGAAGATATATGAGCGCCATACGGTGCTCACCGCTATGTTCATGGCTATCGGCGTGGACGAGGACACGGCTTCCGAGGACGCCTGCCGCATTGAGCACGTCATAAGCGACAAGACCTTTGAGAAGGTCAAGGAGCATATGAAGAAATACAAAATGTGATAACAGCGCCCTTTATCGCCGTAAAGGGCGTTTTACCCGCACAGCGCGGAAAGAAAAACCGCAAAAACTCTTGATTATTGCAGAAAAATATAGTATAATCAAAAATAGTGTGTAACAGATAGGAGAGTATATCTGATGTCCAAAAAACACAGAGTAGACGGTATATCGCTGTCGATAGTGATCCTGAATATCCTTATCGTGATAGTGCTCATAGTTCTTGTCGTACTGATATACCTTTATATGACGGGCAAGCTCGAGCCCACAGATGTGGCGAATATGGATCAGAACGGTACGGTCGCGCAGATCACAACAACGAAGGTGACAACGGGTGAAGCAATCGAAATGGAAGACCCCGACGCAACGGCAGAGACCGATGCGGAAGAGACCGATCCCGACGCCGAGGATACCACAGACGAGACAGAGGAAGAACCCGATATAGATGAACCGGTCGCGGTTGACCCGTATGACCTTGAATTCTTCGATGCTGACCTTTTCATCGGGGACTCGATATATACCGGACTTGTGAACTACGGCTTCTTTGAACAGAAGAACGTGTTCGCGCAGGTGGGACTTAACCCAGAATCCGCGAATACCAAGGAATACGGCGGTATCGAAGGCGGAGGAAATGAAGCCGAAACGCATCTATATCATGCTCGGCTCCAACGGCCTCGCGTATATGGGCAACACCCACATGGCAGAACAGATGCACATACTCGTGCAGTCCCTGCGTGAAGTATCTCCGGACAGCTATATCTATGTCGTTTCCATACCTCCGGTTACCAAGGTGCATGACTCCGAGGGCAAGGAGACTATGGCGATGATAAACGGCTACAACAAGCTGCTCAAAGAAATGTGCGAGAACGACGGAGTGGTATTCCTCGACCTGTGCTCGCAGCTCGAAGACTCGGCAGGCTATCTCTCTGCCGACTACGCCGAAGCCGACGGTATGCATTTCCTTGTACAGGGCTACAGGCATATGCTCAGCTTCTTCCAGACTTCAATACAGATAAGATAAGAAAAAAAGGAACAGAAAAAGAAAGGAAACAGAAAAAATGAAAAAGAGGATCTTAAGCACAATACTCGTCTGCGCGCTCGTTTGCGGAGCGGCAGCCTGCGACGGCGGCAAGCCCGCTTCCACTACAGCCAAGGCAACGACTGCCGCAGCAACTACAGACGCAGCTGCTACCGAGGCAGGCGGCAATGATACCGCCACGGTAAGCGATGCCTCCGCCGAGGACATCACGGCGGCCGTTCTCGAGGCTACACCTATCAATTCCGCGTTCGCGCAGAATGAAGCCATGCTCGAGAACAACTTCGACGGACTCGATGTTTCGACGGTAAAGGATTATTCGTACTATGTATGCGCTTCCGGAGCATACCCGGACGAAGTGGCGGTGTTCAGGTTCAGCTCCGAGGACGCGGCAGGCAGTGCGGTCCCCGCGGTCAGCGACAGACTTGAATATCAGAAGAAGACCTATAAGGACTACACGCCCGACGAATACTACAAGCTCGAAGGCGCGATAATAGGCCAGTCCGGCGAATGGCTGTACTATATCGTGACAAGCGACAACAGCAAGGCAGAGAGCATTGTAAAGGGATTTATCGGCTGACGGAGGATATCATGGCAGGTGAATGTCTGGTAATAGCAATTATTCTCGGCGCTCTGAATATCGGATTTTTCCGCGCGCAAAGAAAGAACTGGGGACTCGCGGTACTGCCGCTCGGCTTTGTACCGCTGGCTACCGGTCTTGTTATGTATATCACCGAATCCGTATTCGAGATACAGCCGACATTCCTTCTGCCGATGATCATTATTTTCTCCTCCATGGTGGTATCCTGCATCTGGATAGGTATAAGCACGGAAATACTTATCAAGACCAAAAAAATGCGCATAATGTACGTCGCGGCTTCGGTGGGATTTGTTTTCACGTTCTCGCTGAT
>CAMVBT010000101.1 GCA_947165805.1 uncultured Clostridia bacterium | reverse complement strand
GGTTATCCTCCATCTGCGCGGTGAACTTGGTATCGACTATGTTCTCGAAATGCTCCTTGAGCAGCTCGGTGATGACATCGCCGAGGGGCGTGGGCTTGAGCTGCTTCTGTTCGCGCTCTACATAGTGGCGGTCGAGTATGGTGGTGATAGTCGGCGCGTAGGTGGACGGACGGCCTATGCCGTTCTCCTCGAGCGCTTTGATGAGGCTCGCCTCGGTATAGCGCGGAGGCGGCTGTGTGAAGTGCTGGTTGCCGAGCAGTGACATAACGGTCAGCTTCTCGCCCTGTGTGAGCTTGGGTATCGCACCGCCCTCCTCGTCGCTGCTGTCGGAGGCCTCCTCATACAGCTTCGTGAAGCCGTCGAACTTGACCGTGAAGCCCGTGGTCTTGAACAGGCAGTTGCCTGCGGTTATATCTATCGCTGCCGAATCCAGCAGAGCGTTCTCCATCTGGCTCGCCATGAATCTTTCCCAGATCAGCTTATAGAGCTTGTACTGGTCGGATGTGAGGCTCGGCTTCACCTCGTCGGGAAGTATGTCGATCGTTGAGGGGCGTATAGCCTCATGCGCGTCCTGCGAATTGCTGCGGGACTTGTATACGCGGGGCTTCGGGGGAAGATAGGCCTCGCCGAAGCGCTCCCTTATCATCTCCGCGGCTGCTTTCTGCGCTTCCTCGGAAACGCGCAGGCTGTCGGTTCTCATGTAGGTTATGAGACCAACGGCTCCGCGGCCTTCGATCTCGACGCCCTCGTAGAGCTCCTGAGCCGCTTTCATCGTTCTTCTCGCGTTGAATGAGAGCCTGCGGGAAGCTTCCTGCTGCAGTGTCGAGGTGGTGAACGGAGGCGCGGGCTGCTTCTTGCGCACGGACTTCTTTATGGAAGCGACGATGAAATCCTTGTCTTTCAGGTATTCAAGCACCTTGTCCGCGTCGGCCTTCGTTTTCAGCTCCGCCTTTTTGCCGTCTATCTCCGCCAGCTTGGAGGGGAACTGCTTCTTCGACGCGGTGCCGTGGAGCTTCGCGTCCACGGTCCAGTATTCCTGGCTCTCAAACGCCTTGATCTCGTTCTCGCGGTCGACTATCAGCCGCACCGCCACGGACTGCACGCGTCCCGCGGACAGGCCTCTGCGCACCTTCTTCCACAGGAACGGGCTCAGCTTATAGCCCACGATGCGGTCGAGAATACGTCTTGCCTGCTGGGCGTTGACGAGGTCCATATCTATGCTTCTCGGAGCGGACATACCCGTCTGTATGCCCGTTTTCGTTATCTCGCTGAATGTGACTCTGATAGGCTTGCTGCCGTCGAGCCTGAGCACATGGGCAAGATGCCACGATATCGCTTCACCCTCGCGGTCCGGGTCGGTCGCGAGGTACACGGTGCCGGCTTTCGCCGCCTGCGCCTTGAGCTCCTTTATCAGCGCGGATTTCTCGCGCTTGTTCTCATACTGCGGCTCGAAGTTGTTCTCGATATCCACGCCGAGCTTCGACTTCGGCAGGTCGCGTATATGACCCACGGACGCCACCACGTCGAAATCCTTGCCGAGATATTTTTTGATCGTTTTCGCCTTTGCCGGCGACTCAACAATTACTAAATCGGACAATTTTCTGACCTATCCTTTCATTTCTTTCTCATCTCATTGCAGAATACCGCAGCCGCTATCGCGGCATTGAGCGATTCCGCGTTCCTTATCGGTATATATATATCCGCGTCCGCGGAATTTATTACCTCCGCGGATACTCCGTTCCCCTCGTTTCCGATGACGACGGCGCATTTCCCGGACAGCGGAGTTTCGTCTATGCTCCGCGCTTTTTCGTTCAGCACGGCGGCGTACACCTTATAGCCGTCCGACTGCAGCCCCGCGATGAAGCAGGGAAGAGGCGCGACCGTGACCGGCAGCCTGAAAAGGCTCCCCATAGCGCCGCGCACGACCTTCGGCGACCATATATCCGCGCAGTCCGGAGAGAGCACGACTCCGCCCATGCCGAGCGCCTCGGCGGTGCGTATTATCGTGCCGACGTTGCCCGCGTCCTGAAGACCGTCGAGCAGTATCAGCCCGTCTCCGGCGGGAACGAACTCCCGCCTCGGTATCTCCGCGGTCATGAACACGCCCTGCGGGGACTTCGTATCGGCGATGTATCCGCCTATCTCGTCGGTCACCGTTATGTGCTCCAGCCGTTCGCACAGCTCCGGGTACTTGCGCTCCGCCGTTTCCGTCATGAACGCCGCCGCGATCTTGAGCCCCGCATTCAGGGCTTCCTCGCAGAGCCGCACGCCCTCGATATTGAACCTGCCCTCGCGCTCACGGCATTTCCGGTCGCGGTCGAGCTCGCGGTAGGCTGCGAGCGCCTGATTTTTTCTTGAAGTTATAAGCATTGACATTGATCGTTTAATGTGCTAAAATTATGATATATTCTGATTTTTGCAGGTGATAAGATGTTTTCCGAACTTTCAATCATAGCCGCCGAAGCGGGGCTTTCGTTCTCCGGGGAGCATACCGCTCTGTACGGAGAGAAGCGCGGTTTCGGAGTCGTTGTTTCCGACCGCGGCGGCCGCTATATTGCCGATATATTCTGTGAGGCTCCCGATGTCCGGAAAGCGGACATCTCCGCTCTTATAAGCAGCCTCGGTGAAGGCTTACCCAAAAATACGCTCCTGTCGCAGTCCCTCGGACATGAGACCGTGACCGCCGTGCTCGACGGGTACAGTCTTTTGCAGGAGAATGCCGTTTATCTTATAGAATTCTTGGATAAGCTTACCGACGGATTGTCGGAGCTTGGTCTTGCGGCGAAGCCGTACCGCTTCTTCACGGAAGCCGTGCCGTCAGTCCCGCAGCCCGCCGCGAGCGTAAAGCGCGTAAAGCTCGGCTTCGATCTGCGCAGCGTGCTCGGCATCGTCGGCGCTCTTATCGGCGCGGCGGCGATGATCGTCATAGCGGTGCTGCTGGTCAACGTCAAGGCGGAGACCGATGCGTTCGGGCTCTCGACGGAGATATCGGCCTATATCCTTTCGGGCGCGACCGCGGCAGTCGTTTTCGCGGACTATCGTTTCCTCGCGCGCAAGCTGGACGCCTGCGGAGTGATAGTATGTCCGGTGCTGACCGTGTCGGCGGTGATACTGTCGGGACTCGGCGCCGGGGTCAAAGCCCTTGCTCAGCTGAGCGGCGCGGGCTTTATGACCGTGCTGCGGGACTATCCCGCTTATCTCGCCTCCGCGCCGGAGACCGACGGCTTCGTCATGGGCTACATCACGCGCGGGACGGTGCTCGCGGCAGTTGCGTGCATAGCCTTCTGCGTATATTATTTCAACCGTCACCCCGACGAAACGATACTCACCGAAAAGGTCATCTCCGACAGCGGGGACACCCCGGAAAAGCCGTAAGATCAGACCCCGTATAATGCGAAAATATCACGCCCGCACGCGCGCGGACGTGATATATCTTTTTTCTTAAAGAGCGGCCTTTGCCTTGTCGCAAAGAGCCGTGAAGCCCGCTGCGTCGTTGATCGCTATTTCGGAGAGCATCTTGCGGTTGAGCGAGATGTCAGCCTTCTTGAGACCGTTTATAAAGGTCGAGTAGTTCATGCCGTTGAGCTTGCAGGCAGCGGAAATTCTGGTGATCCAGAGCTTTCTGAAATCTCTCTTCTTGAGTCTTCTGCTGATGTAAGCGTACTGACCGCTCTTCCATACGGCTTCCTTCGCTGTTTTGAAGAGCTTGCTCTTACCGCCCCAATAGCCCTTTGCGAGCTTTAATGTCTTATTTCTTCTTTTGCGCGTAGCTAAAGCGCCTTTTACACGTGCCATCGTTTGTTCCTCCTGTTATCAATCAGTTTGCGTAGGGCATAAGTGCCTTGATCTCAGCCACATTCGTGCTGTCGGAATAACCGGCCGCACGGTTGATCCTCTTGCGCTTGGTAGCCTTCTGTGTCAGTCTGTGGCGGCGGTTTGTACGCTGGTACTTGATTTTTCCGGTTGCTGTAAACTTAAAGCGCTTCTTGGCACCGCTGTGAGTTTTGATCTTGTTCTTTGCCATTTTCTGGTCCTCCTTAATTATTCTTCGCCGTCGGCAGGTGCCTCGGCGGTTTTTGCTTTTTTCTGTGAAGCCTGCTGGCTCTTCGGGGATATGACCACCATGTAGTTTCTTCCCTCGAGCACTGCGGGCTTGTCTGTACTGCCGTATTCAGCGCAGGCGTCCACGAATTTCTTCATCAGGTCTTCACCGAGGTTCATGTGGGACATTTCTCTCGCTCTTCTGAAACGCACGCGCAGTTTTACCTTGTCGCCGCCTTTCAGGAACTTGATCGCCTGACTTACCTTGGTGTTGAAATCGTTGGTATCGATATTGAGAGACATCTGTATCTCTTTGAGCTCCGCGGTCTTCTGGTTCTTGCGGGCTTCCTTCTCGCGCTTTGACTGCTCGAAGCGGTACTTGCCGTAGTTCATTATGCGGCATACGGGCGGGTTGCCCTGCGGCGCGATCAGTACGAGGTCGAGGTCCTCTTCTTCCGCCTTCGCGAGAGCGTCCGCGGACGACATGATACCGAGCTGTTCGCCCTCCGATCCGATAACTCTGACTTCCTTTTCGCGTATCTCATCGTTGATGAGCATATCCTTTTTGCTGATGGTGTACACTCCCTTTCACTCTAAAAGCCAAACAAAAAGACGCAGGTCTCACCCGCGTCTACAGATCCGATAATTTGCTCAGGGATCTTATAAACAACCGCGCCCGACTGCCACGAAGCGTCGGCGGGTGAGAGTTTCTCTTCTTTCTGTTTATAATACAATCGCTATTATACAACATTATTTCCGTTTTGTCAAGGGCTTTTCTGAAATTTTTTCAGTCTTTTTTATCCCCGCTGCCGTCACCGTTTTCTTCGTCCTCTCCGAATATCTCATAATCCGAGAGCACGGGGCCGTCGTCCTTGAGGTCGTCGTAGGTAGGTCTGCCCTTTATCTCGCCCGAAGCGAGCTTTTCCTTGTAATCGTCATAGTCGTAATCGAGGTCGCAGGTGAGCTGAGCCCAGCCGTCGTCGGTATCGTCCTCCTCGTGCTCGGTCACGGGCTCGGAGAGCTCGAAGCACTTCATTCCGTACCACACCCAGAGATGTATCCTGTGGGTCTCCTTATCGGCTTTGTAGCGGTAATTGAACGTGTTCTCGCTACCGGTGTAAATATTTCCGTTCGATATGATGGCGCGGCGGGGCAGCTTGAAGTATATCGATCTCGGGTATGTGGCTGCGTTCACTTCCATATTATATCCTCCTGACAGTAAAAACTACGCGGCACGGGGATATCCCGTACCGCGGCATCGGACTGTTCCTGTTTCCGTTATTCGGCTGCGACCGTATTCTCAACGACGTCCTGTGCTTCGTCGGGAGAGGGGGCTGTCGTTTCCGAAGCCTCGGTCGCTTCGGTCTCGGGAGTTATGGGGTCGATCGAGAAATCCGCGTCGGTGGCCACGCCCACATTGCCGGAAGAGCTGTCCGCCGAGTTGCCGCCCCAGTATACGGAGATGAGGTTCACCGCGATAGCTACAACGAACACTATGACTGCCGCGATCTTTGTGGCTTTCGAGAGCTTTGCCTCTTTTGTCCTTCCGCTGTTCTTCTGGAAATAGTTATCCGAGCTGCCGCCCGAGATAACGTTGGACATTCCCTGCTTTGATTCCTGCATGAGCACGACAGCGATTATGAAAACGCATGAGAGTATCAGCAATATTGCGAATATTATTTCTATTACCGTCATTTTCTTTATCTCCTTACATATTTTTGGATAATGCAGAAATCATTATAGCACACTTTTTTCACAATTGCAAGTATTTTTTTAAATTTTTCTCGATTTAATAAAAAATTACAAAATCCGGTTGCTTATTTAGCCGTTATATGTTATAATAGAATATATTTTTCGGTATTTCCGCCAGAAGGAGCGTTATTTCTGATGAAAGCGAATAAACTTCTCGCCGCGGCTCTTGCAGCGGTCATGATACTGTCCGGCTGCGGACAGAGCGAAACACAGCCCTCTCCGGCTGCTACAGCCGCCGCCTCGTCCGATACCGCGGGTTCTTCGGAAACGAGCGGCACCTCCGGCACGAAAGGCTCCTCGGACACGCAGGGAACCACGACCGCGGGCACCTCCGTGACCTCCGGCACCACTACCGCCGGAACGACGGCCGGTACGACAGCGGGAACGACCGCCGGAACAACGGCAGGCACGACCGCGGCTGAGACCGCAGCTTCCGCGGCTGAGACCTCGGCGGCGGTCACCACGCCCGGAACGACCGCAGCCCGCGCTGCCGCGATAAAGGGGCTGACCCCAAACTCCGGCGAATACGAGGGCAGGGAGCAGACCTCGGACTTCAACTACGGCGAGGCTCTACAGAAATCGCTGATGTTCTACGACCTCCAGCGCTCCGGAAAGCTCCCCGACAATATCCGCACCAACTGGCGCGGCGATTCCTGCCTGAAAGACGGCAGCGACAACGGGCTCGACCTGACCGGAGGCTTCTTCGACGCGGGCGACAACGTAAAGTTCAACCTGCCCATGTCCTATACGACAGCGCTGCTGGCATGGTCGGTATTTGAGGACAGGGCGGCTTATAAAGAGAGCGGACAGCTCGACTATATACTCGATATCATACGCTGGGGCAACGATTATTTCATAAAGTGTCACCCCGAGCCGAACGTCTACTACTATCAGGTCGGCGACGGCAATGCCGACCACGGCTGGTGGGGACCCGCCGAGGCGGTCGAGGCGCAGATGAAGCGCCCGTCCTACAAGGTAGACCTCAATAACCCCGGCTCCACGGTGGCGGCGGGTACGGCGGCATCTCTCGCCGCGTGCGCGGCCGTATTCAGGGACACGGACAAGGCCTACGCCGACAAGTGCGCGAAGCACGCCGCCGAGCTGTTCGATTATGCGAACAAGGTCAAGTCCGACAGCGGCTACACCGCAGCGAACGGCTTCTATCAGTCCTACGGAGGCTTCAAGGACGAGCTCGCGTTTGCGGCGTTCTGGCTCTACAAGGCGACCGGCGACGAGGACTGGCTCACAAAGGCAAAGGGCTTCTGGAGCGAGGGCGACACGAACTGGGCTCTCTGCTGGGACGACAAGTCGTGGGGCACGGCGGTGCTCCTTGCCAACGAGACCGGCGACGAAAAATATAAGAAGGCCGTCGAAAAGCACATCGACTGCTGGATGAACGAAATGCACAAGACCCCCAAGGGACTTGTATTCTGCGACCAGTGGGGCTCGCTGCGCTACGCGACCACAACGGCGTTCGTGGCGCTCTCGTACATAACACACGGCGAGCCGACGAGCTCCGCGAAGAAGGACTCCTACCTGAAATTCGCGAAGTCCCAGGTTGACTACGCGCTCGGCAGCACAGGCAGAAGCTTCGTGGTGGGATTCGGCGTGGATCCGCCCGTGAACCCGCACCACAGGACAGCTCACGGCTCCTATACCAACAACATCGGCGACCCCGCCAACAACCGCCATATCCTCTACGGCGCGCTTGTGGGAGGCCCCGGCAGGAATGACGACTACTCTGACGACCGCAACAACTACACGAACAACGAGGTCGCCTGCGACTACAACGCGGGCTTCACCGGCGCTCTCATAAAGCTCTGGGATAAGTACGGCGGCAAGACGCTAAAGCGCTTCGGCGCGGTCGAGCAGCCCGACGACGAGCTCTACGCCGACGCGACCGTAAACGTGAACGGTCAGGACTTCGTGGAGATAAAGGCTCTCGTCTATAACAAGACCGCGTTTCCGGCGCGCAATACCGACGACCTCAAGCTCTGCTACTTCTTCGACATCTCCGAGGTCATCGACGCGGGCGGAAGCGCCTCCGACCTTACGGTCTCCACGAACTATATGCAGGGCGGCTCCGCAAGCGATGTGCTCTGCTGGAACAAGGAAAAGAACCTCTACTACGTCGCGATAGATTTTACAGGCACGAACATCTACCCCGGAGGTCAGGACACATATAAAAAGGAAGTGCAGTTCCGCATACGCAATAACAAGGGCGTTTGGGACAACTATAACGACCCGTCCTTCATAGATGTAGGGCAGGTGTCCTCCGGCACAATGACCAAAGCGAACAATATGGCGCTCTACGAAGGCACGACCCTCGTGTTCGGCACCGAGCCCAACGACAAGAACACCGGCGATGCCATAAAGGACATAAAGCCCGTCCAGAACACGAACAGCAACAACGGCGGCAATAACGGCGGCTCCTCCGGCGGCGGATACTCC
>CAMVBT010000100.1 GCA_947165805.1 uncultured Clostridia bacterium | reverse complement strand
TCATAGTAGTCCCGTTCACGGTCGGCCACTGTCTTCACCTCTTTCAGCCGCGCGGTCTGCGCTTGACTATGGTTTCCACAACGCTGGTGAGCACGTTGAAGTCGCCCTGATTGTAAACGTCTATGGTGATCGTCATTATGCCGTTATGCTCGTTGCGGAAAGCAAGGCCTGTGACTGTTGCGATTCCGCGCAGGATATCGCCCGCGTAGACCGGACGCAGCCACTCCACCGACGTTGATTTGCCCGCGACAAGCTCATCACCCGCAAAATCCGCAGGTACATACTGCGCCCACACCGACAGGAACGACATCATTCCCGCCGCGATAAGGCCGCCGAAACGCGACTCTTTCGCGTATTCCTCGTCCGTATGGATCTTCACGGGATTGTATCTCCGCGCAAAATCAAGCATTTCGTCCTTGTTTATCTCAACACTCTCTGTTTCATACTCCGAGCCTATCATTATGTCTTCAAGATACATGACTTTTTCCTTTCAGATGCAGTAATCCCCGCCGCTAACGCTTTTCTCGGCTATCGCCGATATCGTTATGCCGTCGAGATATTCGGATATCACCTTATACAGACCCTTCCATACAAAAAGTGTATCACACATACCCGCACGCGGACAGTCGTTCTCCTCATATTCAAGACACGCTACCGGCGCAAGACTGCCCTCTGTGGCACGGAGCACCTCTCCTACCGTTATCTCGTCAGCCGATCTCGCGAGAGCGTAGCCGCCCTTATTACCGCGGTTAGTGCGCAGTATCCCGTTCTTCGTCAGAAGCGGTACTATCTGTTCGAGATACTTCTTCGATATATTCTGACGGTCCGATATCTCTTTAAGTGATATGAATGTGTCATTCTCATGAGCCGAGATATCCACCAGCATTCTGAGCGCATATCTTCCCTTCGTGGAGATCTTCATTCTGCTCCCTCCTTTTCATCGGTATGTCTATTATACCATAGGTATAGTATGTTTTCAAGGTCTGAAGCGCATTTTCGGCAAAATAGCACAAAAAAGCGCCTCCGACAGCCTGCCGGAGGCGCTTTCGATAGTGGATTTTTACCTAAAGCATATTATTGTCCCATGTCGCTTTACGCGTGTGACATACGGTTTGGGGGCGCGGGCTCCGCGCTACTTTGACATTTTGAGCATATCGCCGAGTTTGAGTCTGCTGCCGGTGTGTACGATGATGTTCTCATATACCTTCGCAACAAGCACCATTATGCCGATATCGGCTGCGATCAGTATCGCTATGGATATCAGAGCCTCGGGCAGCCCTATCTTGCCAAGCATATAATCCGACGGGAGAATGAACGGCGAGGAGATCGGCACATAGCGCGCTACCACCGACATGGTGTTCTCTTCGGGGGTCACCTGCGGGAAATATGCGAGATAGAAACCGAGTACGCCTATGATCGAGAGCGGCTGGATAGCCGAAGCGAGGTCTTCCATTTTGCTCACGCTCGCGCCCGCGATACCCGCCATTCCCGCAAACAGCAGGAATCCGAACACAAATGTCAGTATCATTATAATGAGTGCTATCGCATCAACGTTCGAGAACGCCTTGCCGATGTCGTCGAGAACGCCCTGTGCTTCGAGGCCGCTGCCCGTAAGAGCGGCGCCGCCCGCTGCCTCAACGAGCTTGTCGACCTTCGAGAATATGCCGAACGGCATAGAGATCAGAAATCCGAGTCCGCCGCCAAGCCCGATGATGATGAACTGCATCAGCGAGACAAGGCACATCGCGATCACCTTGCCTATGATGAGCGCAAGGGGCTTTATCGAAGTGAGCAGGTACTCTACGATGCGGGAGGACTTCTCAATAGCCACGGACTGCGCAACAAGCTGGCTGTAAGAGAAGATGAAGATGAACAGGACTATCGAACGACCGTTTTTATGATAGAGCCTATCATGCTCTCGGGCTCCTCGCCCGCACAGCTCACGGTCACACTCACGCCGGAAAGAGCCGTTGTGAGCTTATCCTCGGGCAGTCCCGACAGAACAAGGAACTGAGCGTGCAGATTGCTCGATATGGTCTGAGTTACCGCGTCGCAGTCGCCCTTGGTCACTCCGGAGTCGCCGCCCGCGTACTGCGAGTCGATATTGAACATATCGTCAACGAGGGTTATGCGCGTCAGAGCCGCCTGCTCGGCGGTGTTCACGAGCTCGTTCGCCTTTGCGTCGGCTTCGGCGGCGGTCACGGTCTTTATCGTGATACCCATGGGTTCAAGAGCCTTTGTGAAGTCGAAGGCGTACTCTGTCTCGTTGTCGAGGTAGAGAGTCCTTACGGTGAAGGAATCGAGCGGGGACGCTTCCGAGCCGCTAAGCGCGCCGTCAAGGAAGAACGTGGGCAGTATATTGGCTATAGCCGCCATAAGCGCCACGATGAGTGTTATCACTATCGTTCCGATAATGAAGGATTTGGTCTTTATCTGCTGCGTGAAGGTGAACGCAAGAACTTCCTTCCAGCCTTTAGTTTTCATTGTTTACTTCACCTCCGCATTTTTCGACAAACAATTCGTGCAGCGAGGGCTCACGAAGGTCGAACTTTATGACGCCTATACCCTGCGCCATCATCTCCGCGAGCATATTGCGCGCGTCCTGCTCGGACTTTACCTTGAAGGACGAGCCGTTCGGGGTCTCCTCAACGAGCGTCAGACCGCATTTTTCCGCGATATCGCCTATCGGTCTGTCCGCCTTGACGGTCAGGTTCTCACGTCCGCGCTCGCGCTTGATGTCGTTCAGGTTGCCCTGCAAAACGACCCTGCCGCGGTGGAGCAGCACGAGGTCTTCGCAGAATTCCTCTATGGTCTCCATCTGGTGCGAGGACATGATTATGTACTTGCCCTTGTCGCGCTCTTCACGGATAATGCTCTTGAAGAGGTCGGCGTTTACGGGGTCGAGACCGCTGAGCGGTTCGTCGAGTATGATGATATCGGGGTTGCAGAGAAGCGCCGCCGCGAGCTGGACCTTCTGCTGGTTGCCCTTTGAGAGCTGATCGGCTTTCTTTTTCCTGTACTCGTCGATCTTGAGTCTCGCGAACAGGTAGTCTATGGAAGCGGTCGCGTCTCTTTTGCTCATGCCCTTTATCGAACAGAAGTAGTACATCTGCTCGAGGATATTGTATTTGGGGTAAAGTCCGCGCTCCTCCGCGAGGTAGCCTATCTCCTCCTTCATAACGTCGAGAGGCTCGCCGTTCCATGTTACCGTTCCGCTGTCTCTTGTCAGCATATTGAGTATCATGCGTATAGAGGTGCTCTTGCCTGCGCCGTTCGTGCCGAGGAAAGCAAAGATGCCCGGCTTTGATATCTCGAACGACAGATCTTCGACCGCGACATGATCTCCGAATTTCTTGGAGAGATGTTCTACGACCAATGCCATTGGGAATTCCTCCTTTTGGGTAAATAGTATTTACTGTATTATAGCACAGCTCTTCAGCCGTGTCAATAGCATTTCCGAAAAACAGTTCTGCGGCTTTCCGGCGGACCCGTCGGAAAGCCGCAGACCGAATGATTTATCGCTTTTCGACCGTAAACTTAATTCCGGTCTTTGTCTCGCCGGCGACCTCAAACTCACCGAATTCGGGCATACACACAAGATCGATGCCCTCCTCACTGAGAAAGGTCCTCGCAACGGCAACGGCCTTGACAGCCTGATTTACCGCTCCGGCTCCCACTGCTTCGACTGTTGCGCTGCCGCCGCCGCGTATTACCGCGCAAACAGCGCCCGCAACGGACTTAGGCACGCTTCTTGAAGATACCTTGATAACGTCCATTTCTGTTTCCTCCCCTCAGATATCGCATTTTCCCGATTATTTCATAATATTCAAACGTTCGATGCCCGCGCATCTCCCGCTTTTTTCATCTATATCCATAAGAACGGCATTTATCATTATATCGCCGTCCGGATAGGTGTGTTTCTGCGGATAATAGGTGGTGAGCCTCGCTATTATCACGTCCTTGTCTATGCCGAGCACCGAGTCCCTGACACCGGTGTAGCCCACGTCAGTGATATAGCCCGTATGCCCTGCCAATATCTGTTCGTCAGCGGTCTGTACATGGGTGTGGGTGCCGATGACCGCCGATACGCGCCCCGCGAGGTAGAAGCCCATGGCTTTCTTCTCCGACGAGGCTTCGGCGTGGAAATCCACGATGATGACAGGCGTGTCGAGCTTCTCAAGTATCCGGTCGGCATAGCCGAAGGGATTGTCGCAGCTCTCCATATAAGCCATACCGATGAGGTTTATGACCGCAGCCCGCGTCCTGCCCATATCAAAGACCGTATAGCCGCGTCCCACCGTATCTCCGAAGTTCGCCGGACGTATGATCGACTCCGAGTCCTCGAACATCTCGTTCATTTCACGGCGCCGGAAGCAGTGGTTGCCCGTGGTTATCACGTCAGCGCCCTCCAGCAGCAGCTTTGCCGAATAGGGCGTGATACCGTTGCCGTCCGCCGAGTTTTCGCCGTTTACTATCGTCATATCGACCGAATAGCGCCGTTTCAGCTCCGGGAGCCGCGAGATGAGGTGTTCGGCGCTTTTCTGTCCGACCACGTCACCGACAAACAATATATTCATGCTTAACGCTCGAGTATCTGGCTTCTGTCGGGGCCTATGCCGACCATAGCTATCTTGCAGCCGCAGAGTTCCTCGAGCTTGAGGATATACTTTTTGCAGAGCTCCGGCAGCTCGTCGAACGATCTGCAGCCCGAGATATCGTCGTCAAAGCCCGGGAATGTCTCGTAAACGGGCTCGCAGTCCGCAAGCTCCTCCAGTGTGGGCGGGAAATCCTTTATGATGCTGCCGTCGGGCTTCTTATACGCCGTGCAGATCTTCAGGTCGCCGATGCCGCAGAGGGTATCGAGCTTGTTGACCGCCAGCTTGGAAAGTCCGTTGACGCGCACGGAATGACGCACGATAACAGCGTCGAACCAGCCTGTTCTTCTCGGTCTGCCGGTGGTGGTGCCGAACTCGCCGCCGCGGTTGCGGATAAGGTCGCCTGTCTCGTTATTCAGCTCGGTCGGGAACGGTCCCTTGCCGACTCTGGTTGTATATGCCTTGGCAACGCCGATGATATCGTTGATTATCATGGGACCCACGCCCGTGCCGACGCATACGCCCGCGGAAACGGGGTGCGACGATGTAACATAGGGGTAAGTGCCGAAGTCGATATCGAGCAGGGTCGCCTGAGCTCCCTCGAACATTATCTGCTTGCCCGCCTTTGCGGCCTCATAGACGATGACGGAAACGTCGTCAACGTACTTTGCGATGCGCTTGCCGTACTCGGTGTATTCCTTGATTATCGCCTCGATGTCGAGCTCCTCGCCGCCGTACACCTTGGTGATGATCGCGTTCTTGAGCTTACCGGTCGCACGCGCTTTCTCCGCGAACACCTCGGGGTGTATGAGATCATACACTCTGATGCCGCAGCGCTCGTATTTATCCATATATGTCGGTCCTATGCCGCGCTTGGTCGTTCCGATATCGCTGTTGCCGCGGAACTGCTCGGAAAGTCCGTCGAGGGTTATGTGCCACGGCATTATGACGTGAGCTCTCGGGTCCACTTTAAGGTTATCGAAGCTTACGCCTCTTGCGCCGAGGCTGTCGAGCTCTCCGATGAAGTCCTTCGGGTCGAGCACAACGCCCGCGCCGATGAGGCAGAGCGTATCCTTATAGAGTATTCCCGAGGGGATAAGGTGGAGCTTATATGTCTCACCGTTGTTCACTACGGTATGTCCCGCATTGTTGCCGCCCTGCGAACGGACAACAACGTCTGCGCGGGAAGCGATGATGTCTATTATCTTGCCCTTTCCTTCGTCGCCCCACTGTGTTCCTACTACGATACTTGCCGGCATAGTCTGTACCATTCCTTTCATGCTCTTCACATTTTTTACAATTTGGAAAATTCTGCACATATTTGCACTTTCCAATTTATTATAACATAAATTTCACGATTTGTCACCACTCTTTTTGAAATTTTCTATGGCAATTACGCACAAATATACTGCACAAATAAAACGATTTCTATATAAAATACGCTTGCAAATCCGTGACGGTTATGATATAATAAAATATCGTATCATCAACAGACAGGATAGAGGAAGTAAAATGTCCGACAAGAATTACCTTGACGAAATACGCAATTTCTGCATAATCGCCCATATCGACCACGGCAAGTCCACGCTCGCCGACCGCATACTCGAACAGACAAGCACGGTGGCGGCACGCGATATGGAGGAGCAGCTCCTCGACAATATGGAGCTGGAGCGCGAACGCGGAATAACCATAAAAGCCCGCGCCGTGCGCCTTAACTACAAGGCGGACGACGGGAAGGCCTACGTCTTCAACCTCATAGACACCCCCGGCCACGTCGATTTCAACTACGAGGTGTCGAGGTCGCTGAACGCCTGTGAGGGCGCGATACTGATAGTGGACGCTTCACAGGGCATCGAGGCTCAGACCCTTGCCAACACCTACCTTGCGGTGGAGCAGGACCTTGAGGTCGTGCCGGTCATCAACAAGATCGACCTGCCCTCCGCTCACCCGGACGAGGTAAAGGAGGAAATAGAGGACGTTATCGGCATTCCCGCCGACGACGCGCCCCTGATCTCCGCAAAAATGGGCATAAACATAAAGGAAGTCATGGAGAAGATCGTCAGCGGCATTCCCGCGCCTAAAGGCGACCCCGACGCTCCGCTGAAAGCCCTGATCTTCGACAGCTACTACGACAGCTACAAGGGCGTTATCGTCTATGTGCGCGTCAAAGAGGGCTCGCTGCGCGTCGGCGACCGCATACGCATGATGGCGACAAACGCCGAATTCCAGGTGGTCGAGGTCGGCTACATGGGTGCGACAGAGCTCGTTCCCGCCGAACAGCTCCGCGCCGGCGAGGTCGGCTACATCGCCGCGTCGATCAAATCTATCGGCGACACCAAGGTCGGCGATACGGTGACCCGCTGCGATATGCCCGCAGATGAGCCGCTCGCCGGCTACCGCAGCGTGAACCCAATGGTGTTCAGCGGCGTTTATCCCGCCGACGGCTCAAAGTACGGCGACCTGCGCGACGCGCTCGAAAAGCTCCGCCTCAACGACGCGTCCCTGACCTTCGAGCCGGAGACCTCGATCGCGCTGGGATTCGGCTTCCGCTGCGGATTTCTCGGTCTCCTGCACATGGAGATCATACAGGAAAGACTGGAGCGCGAGTATAACCTCGACCTGATAACCACTGCGCCCTCCGTCGTATACAAGATAGACAAGATGAGCGGCGAGACCATATTCATCGACAACCCGATGAATTTCCCCGACCCCTCGGAGATAAAGCAGGCCTACGAACCCATGGTAGAAGCGCACGTCTACGCGCCGTCCGACTACGTCGGCAACATCATGGAGCTCTGCCAGGAGCGCCGCGGTGTGTTCAGAGATATGAAATACATCGACAAGACCCGCGTTGACCTCCACTACGACCTGCCGCTCAACGAGATAGTGTACGATTTCTTCGACGCGCTCAAATCCCGCACCCGCGGCTACGCAAGCTATGACTACGAGTTCAAGGGCTTCGTGCCCTCGAAGCTCGTCAAGCTCGATATCCTGCTCAACGGCGACATCGTGGACGCGCTTTCGTTCATCGTCTTTGCCGACAGCGCCTACCCACGCGCCCGCAAGATAACCGAGCGCCTGAAAGAACACATACCGCGGCAGCTCTTTGAAGTCCCCGTACAGGCAGCGGTCGGCGGCAAGATAATCGCCCGCGAGACTATCAAGGCTATGCGCAAGGACGTGCTCGCCAAGTGCTACGGCGGCGATATAACCCGTAAGAAGAAGCTCCTCGAAAAGCAGAAAGAAGGCAAAAAGCGTATGCGCCAGCTCGGCTCCGTCGAGGTGCCGCAGGAGGCGTTCATGGCAGTATTGAAGTTAGATGACGAGTGAGTCTCCCGCGGGAAAGGCGGACAGCGTCGCTGTTGAGCCCGTAAATTATCTGCGAATTTCATTGGTTTATTTATGAGTGTCGGTTTATATATCCATATACCATTTTGCCTGTCGAAATGCCCGTACTGCGATTTCTATTCCGTGCGGTACAGCCGCGCCGGAGCAGCCGGATACGCCTCCGCGGTGATACGGAATATACGGCATTACGGTGAAAAATACGATACCGTGTATTTCGGCGGAGGTACACCGATACTGCTGTATGAGCATATCGGAGAAATACTGAAAACCGCGGATATCGCCGCACAAGCCGAGATATCCGTTGAAGCGAACCCCTGCGCGGTCACGCCGGATA
>CAMVBT010000099.1 GCA_947165805.1 uncultured Clostridia bacterium | reverse complement strand
CCTCGCGAAAATGAAGGTGCAGTCGTTCGAGAACGCGGAATACGCGGTGCTCGATACCGCGAACAACATCTTCGCATACCATACCGACAACACAAAGATAATACAGGAGATCAAGGAGCCCGCACTGCTCGAGATAATGAAGAAAGTGTCCGGCTCCGCAAAGAACGGTACATACATCGACGGAAACTACACGATAGCATACCAGAGTATGCCGGAGTTCAACCTTATGCTCACGATGAAGTATGAGACCGCGAAGCTCATGAGCGACAGCGCCGCGATAAAGAGTTCGGTCATCATATTCGTATTGATCGCGGTGCTCGTCATCATACTCGGAACGGTCATCGTGCTTCGATGAGATAATCACGTTCATCAAGACAGACATATCCGGCATATTCAAGGATATGCACGAAATATCCGACAAGCTCAAGAGCTCCATTGAGGAAGTCAACTCCGATATGGACAGAATGTCGGAGATAATCGAGAGGATACAGTCCGAGACAGTCCAGCTCCATACGGTCGTAGGCGAGAATGAGGCCGGTGTCGGCAATATCCACGAAAAGACACAGGCGACCTATGAGATGGTCAAGCAGCTCGACGAGTTCATTGGAAAGAACAAGCAGACCGCGCAGGATATCAACGACATAATCTCGAAATTCCAGAGATGAGAAACGCTCCCGTCCCGGGACTTTCCGGGGGGCGGGAGTTTTTCACGGCAATTATCACGATAATACGGGGAGGAACATAATGAGCGGAGAAATGAAAGACCGCTACGCGGATATAAAGAGCCTGATATGCGCTTTTGCAGCGGAGAACGCCGCGGTGCGTGCTGTGATAGCGATAGGCTCATCGACGCGGGAGGACATACCCGCGGACGAGTATTCGGATCTCGACCTTTTCATAGTGACGGAGGAGCCGGAGAAATGGTTCTCCGGGGAGATACCGGCTCTGTTCGGAAAGGTGAGCGTATCGTTCATCGAGCCGACTCTCGGAGGAGGGCGTGAAAGGCGCGTCATATACGACGGTGACAGGGACGTTGACATGATAATACTGACTCCCGTACAGTTCACCGGCGCGCTGGAAGAGGGCGAGGCGGCCCTGCTCATGGAGCGCGGCTGCAAGCTGCTGTACGACGCGGACGGCTTCGCGGGGAAGCTGCCGCGGTATCTGAAGGACAAGACCGGGTGTCCCGGAATGTCCGCGGAGGAGTTCACGAATACGGTCAATGACTTCTTCTTCCACAATATCTGGGCGCGCAAGAAGCTCCTGCGCGGTGAGCTGTGGGCGGCGAAAATGTGCATCGACGCTTACCTGAAAAGGCTGCTGCTGAAAATGGCGGAGCAGTCCCGGCTGACGATGACGACGGGAGCGGACGTGTGGAATTTCGGGCGCTTCTTCGACCGCTGGGCGGGCGAGGACGTGCTCACGGAGGTGAGGGACTGCTTCGCGCACTACGACAGGGAAGACTGCGAAAGAGCCCTGCTTGCCACACACAGGCTGTTCACGCGTCTTGCCCGCACCGTCGCTGAAAAACGGGGCTATGAGTATCCCGAAGAAGCCGGGAAATGCGCGCGGGAATTTCTGGAAAGCGCACATTCCGGTACGCTCCCGGGGCAGTGAAGCAGATCATTCGAGTATAAAAAACTTCCGATGACGTTCTGACATCGGAAGTTTTGTTTTTATGCGCGGAGCCGGGGTTCGGACAGCCTGAATAAAGGCCGGCTCCGTAATTGTCATCTGACGATAGGGAGCTCTTTCGGTTCGATATGTATTTTTCCGGTGACCTCCGGCAGCTTTATGCGGTACTTTTCGCTGAGCTGCGGTCCGCAGGCGGCGGAGCCCACGCCCGCCATCGCGAAGTCCGCGCATATCACGGTAAAGCCGCTCTTCTCGAGCTCGAAGTTGTGCTTCTTCGCGGCAAGCTCCTCCTGCGTGTAGTGAGAGGCGCTGAACGAGAAGCCGTCGGGGTTCGTGAAGCGCAGAGCCGCTTTTTCGCCGCTTACCGTCAATTCCGTGCAGCCGAAGTGCGAACCGTTCTCCTGCGGGCGGATATAGTCCTCGTGCATTCCGGCGACCTTCGCGGAGAAGCGCCCGAAGTACGACGCCTGCCGCTTGTCGATATAGCTTTCGTAAGGCCCGAAGCCGAGGTATTCCACATCATCGAAGCTCTCCGGCAGGAACAGCCGCAGTCCGAAGCGCGGCAGTATCTCGACCTTGTTCGATATCTCCGCCCTGCACGATACGTCGAGGGCTCCGTCCCCGGATATCCTGTATTCGGCTTCGACCCGCGCGAAGGGCTTGTCGATGCTCCAGCCGAAGGACTGCTTCGAGCGGATAACGGTACAGCCGTCATCTTCGGTGATGCCGGTCTCGTAGACCTTGACGATATAGTCGTTAAGGTGTTGGCCGTACCAGTCGCCGCGCAAAGTGTCGTTGTCGACGGGGGCGCGGAAGAAGTTGAAGCTCAGCGGCTTTCCGAGGATATTTTCGCCGTTCACGGCTATGCTGTCAAATCCGGCGGTGCGCCTGTTGAAGCGGTACTGCGTATTTCCCGCGGTGACGATGTACATGAGCGGAGCCTCCGCGGCCTCGGGAGCGTGTGCGGAAACGGGCAGGGGAGCCTTCTCCGCCGTGAATATCTTTATCTGGTCGAAGCACACCTCGTCGCCGTCCGCGAACACACCGTAGCCGTTCGCAGCCCTGAATACGAAGCGTATGTACGCGTCGCGGTCAAAGGGGCCTGCCGCTTCGGGAACGCTTATCTCCGCCGTTCCCGCAGGCGGCACCGAGAAGCCGAATGTGCCCTGCGCGAGCACATCTCCGCCGCAGGTGATCTCCCGGTATCCGGACAGGTATTTACCCGCGTCGATGAAGCGCAGCAGACTGCTTATCACGAATTTTCCGGGCTCGCTGCCCGCCGTTACGCGCACGGGACGGTAGACCTGCTTGACTTCGAGAAGCCCGGTGTGCGGAGTCCTGTCGGGATAGCAGAGCGCGTCCATGCAGAAGTTGCCGTCGTTGTGGCGCTCGCCGCTGTCGCCTCCGTAGCCGTACTTCGACTTGCCGTCCTCGGTGTGGCCGAGGATAACTGCGTGATCCGCCCATTCCCAGACAAGGCCTCCGATAAGACGGTCGCTCTCCATGAATGTGTTATGATAATCCTCGAGGTCTCCGGGGCCGTTGCCCATGGCGTGGCAGTATTCGCACAGCACATAAGGGCGGTCCTCGTCCTCTCTTTCGAGGTATTTGTGTATCTCGTCGGTCGACGGGTACATCTTCGACACCATATCGAGCACGTCGTCCGAGGTATCGTCGAGCCTGTGGGTGCTCTCATAGTGTACGGGACGGGTGCTGTCGAGCTGCTTTACGAGCTTCGCGCCCTCACGGAGATTTTCGCCCCAGCCGCCCTCGTTGCCCAGCGACCAGAATATCACGCAGGGGCGGTTCACATCGCGGGTGACGAGCAGACGTTCGCGGTCGAGTATCGCTGTTCTGAACTGCGGATCCCTCGCTATCAGGGCGATGCCGTTGTAGCAGTCCGGGTCGTCCCATGTCTTGCCCGTATTGTACACATTCACGCAGCCATGGGATTCGAGATCGGCTTCGTCGATGACGTAGAGCCCAAGCTCGTCACACAGGGCGTAGAATTCCGGAGCGTTCGGGTAGTGCGAGGTACGCACGGAGTTGATGTTGTGCAGCTTCATCAGAGTGAGGTCACGGCGCATTCTCTCCTTATCGGCGTAATAGCCGGTGTCGGGATAGCTGTCGTGACGGTTCACGCCGAAGAACTTTATATGCCGTCCGTTGAGCTTTAAAATGCCGTCCTCGATGCAGACCCTGCGGAACCCGACGCGCTCGCCGATAAGCTCGGTGTCGGTCTCTATCTCGAGTCTGTACAGATACGGGGTCTCGGCTGTCCAGAGCTTTACGTCACCGATAGTGCGCTCGAAGGTGCCTCCGCCGCTCACTTCTCCGGAGCATATCAGAGTGTCGCCGTCCCATAGGCGCAGCTTAGCGTCCGCGCCCTGCACCGTGACACGAAGCACGCCGAATTTCAGCGTACTGTCGGGCTCTGCGGTAATGCGGTAGTTTTCAAGGCGCTTTTCCGGGCGCGACAGCACGTACACGTCACGGAATATGCCCGAGAGCCTGAATTTGTCCTGATCCTCGAGGTATGTTCCGTCGCACCATTTGAGCACGGCGGCGGTGATGAAATTCTCACCCTCGCTGAGCATATCCGTGATGTCAAATTCGGATGTGTGGTGCGAGACCTGCGAATAACCTGCGATCTTCCCGTTTATATACAGGTAGAAGCAGCTGTCAACTCCCTCGAAGCAGAGTATCCTGCGCAGACCGTCGGGTCTGAAATCATAGCTTCTGCGGTACACGCCCACGGGGATATCGTCCGGCACATAGGGCGGGTCGAAGGGTATGGGATAGCACACATTGGTGTACTGCGGCCTGTCATAGCCGTGGAGCTGCCAGTTTGACGGCACGGGGATATGCTTCCTTGCTTCCTCTTTCGTAAAATCATCGGGAAGCTCCGCGATACCCGGCCAATACATAAATTCCCATTCGCCGTTCAGCAGCTCAAAGCGCCGCGAGGTCTCACGTTCCGAGAAAGCGTCCTGCTCCTTCGCGAACGGTATGAAATAGCAGTGATCGGGCAGAGTTCCGATATGCAGCTTTTCCGGGTCTTCGTGGAATGTCATGAAGCTCTTCGGCGAGCCGGCGGCTGATATAAGAGATATGTCCATTTTGTCTCCTTTTGCTTTATGAGTTCTTAAGCTTTTCTCTGTATTCGTCGAGTATCGTTTCTATCGGATAGTAGTAGGATTCACGGAGCTGCGTGAACGAAGCGCCGCCGTAAAGCGGGCCGTCAAGAAGCGATTCGTCGCCGCCCTGGAACATCGCTGAGAGGTCGGCGTTGAAGCCGTTCACGTTATCGAACAGCATTACGAACTTTCCGTTCGCGGGAGTTATCATATCCTGCAGCAGATCGTACTGCTCCTCGCTGTAATAGGCGTTGAACTTAACCTTGCGCGCAGCGCCGCAGTTCGGGCAGACTGTGATGTCCTCGGTGTTGTTCTCGATGTAGCTGTATTTGCACTCTGGGCATTTGCCGTAATACTTGGTGCTGGAGTCGGTCTGCTCGGCCTTTTCTTTAGCGACGTTGTCGGGGTCTATCTTTTCCTCGCGGTTGAGGGTTATCCAGTCCACAGCGCCCTTTATGTTCTTGGCGCCGGAGGGTATCATATATCCGAAGGAGTCATAGGCGATGTAATAGTTGTCGGCATTGGGGTCGCGCGGGAAGGGAACGAACGCCATATCATACTCGATGTTCTTTCTGAACAGCGACTCACAGGCGGCGCTGTACGACCATACCGGCTCCATTCCGAGGAAGAGGATATTGCCGTCCACGAAAGCCTCGCCGGGGTCGATGTAGCCGTTGCCTGTAAGCCCCTGCTTGCAGAGGTCCTCGAGGTATTCCATGCAGCGCACTATCTTTTCGGAGTTGAGGTTGTTGATGATCTCGGTGTTCTGCACGTCAACGATCTTTGTGCCTGTGGTGGCTATGAAGCTCATCGCTCCGACGCCTGTATAGCCGATGTGGTCGGGTGAGATGTCGCACCACTGGCGTAGCAGGTCACGGAAGCTGTCCCATGTCCATTCTCCGTTGTGATACAGCTCCATGGGGTCGCTGAGGCCGTATTCCTCGAGCACGAGCCTGTTGTAGTTAATCGCGAAGTTCGACGAAAGCTGATACGGCACATAGTAGTGCTTGCCGTTGTAGGCGAACTGCCCGGCAATGTCCTTCATACCTATCCACAGCTCGCTGTCAAGGTCGATGTAGCTGTCAATGGGTGTGTACATATTGCGGGAGATGCCGTGGGGGAACGAAGCCCACTCATAGCGCGTGATGTCCGGGGAATCGTCCGCTGCGACGAGAGTTCCGAGCTTCTCGAAATAAGCTGTGCCGCTGCCGCATATCTCCTGTTCGATCTTGCCGCCGTAGCGCGACTCGAACAGATCGACGAGGTCCGCCGCTGCTCCGACGAGATCGTAGTAAATGAGTATCTTTATCGTGCCTGTCGGCTGGTTTTTGTCTATCTCCTTGACCTCGGCCTCGGTGAATATGACGTTGGCGGCGTTTTCAGTGGTGACAGCGTTCTCTGTCATGACTGCCGCGGCTCCGGTCTGGCTTGCGCCGGTATCGGCAGCGGGAGTTCTACCGCCTCCGCCCCCGCAGCCGGAAGCCGTTATCATTGCCGCCGCGAGCAGCGCGGCTGTGAGCTTTGTCTTTTTCATTGTTTCGTTCTCCTTTCACTCATTGGTTTACCGACTTGTTTTCCGCCGACCTGTACACTCCGATGAAGGAAACGGTCGGCGCGACTCTCGAATCCGTTATTCTTATGCGCACACAGTCCGTTTCGGTATCTTCGAGCGGAACTATGCGCTTATATCCCACTGTGGTCCCGCGGTATATCTCGCGGAAGCAGCCGTTCTCCGACACATCGACGGCGAAGCTCTCGATGCGCTGGCTCATCGTGATATTCTCCTTGATAACGAGATATCCGAGCCTTTCCCGCCGCGGGAGCTGTATCTGTATATCCGCGCAGCTCGAGGTCGGGATATAGCAGCTTTCATAGCTGTCCTTTACCGCGTTTTCTATCTCATGACCCGGCTTTTCGCTCTCGCAGCCGAGCTGTGCTCCGGGAACAAGGTTTTCCGCGAACGCGCCGCGCAGGAACTCCCCGAGCTCCGCGAGCCGCTTCACGTCATGCTCATGCAGCAGGCCGTCCTTTGTGGGCGGGATATTGAGCAGGAACGTGGCGTTGCCGCCGACCGAGCGTATGTAGATATCGGAGAGCTCCTTCAGTGAGCGCACCTTGTCGTTTTCGTTCTCATGCCAGAACCAGCCCGGGCGTATCGAGGTGTTGACCTCCGCCGGGTACCATATAAGCTCCGGCTCGTCCGCGAGGGCGTCCCTGCTGCCGAGATCCTCGTCGCGCGCGTCCACACGGCGCTGTCTGAACTCCTCGTCGTCCTCATGCTGGCTTTTTTCCGATATTATCTCGCTGTCACGCGCCCGCAGCGGCACGACGCTCCATTCGGCGTGGCGCGTATGGCCGGCTTCGTTGCCGCACCAGCGCACATCGGGGCCGCATACCGATATGCAGGCTCCGGGCTGCAGCGCGCGTATCACGGCGTAATAGCGGTCCCAGTCGTAGTACTGCTTTCTGCCGTCCGGCCCCTCGCCGCAGGCTCCGTCGAACCACACGGAGAACACGTTCCCGTAGCCCGTCAGCAGCTCGGTGAGCTGGCCGATGAAGAAATCGTCGTACTCTCTGCCGCGCCCGTAAAGCGGGCAGTTCCTGTCCCACGGGGAGAGATATACCCCGAAAGCTATCCCGTATTTCCTGCACGCGGCGGACACCTCGCGCACAACGTCCTTGCCGTAGGGGCTGTTCATAACGTTATGCTCCGTCAGCTCCGTGTCCCACAGGCAGAAGCCGTCGTGGTGCTTGCAGGTGAGTATCAGCCCCTTCATTCCCGCCGACATCACAGCCTTCACCCACTGCTCGGCATCGAGCTTCATAGGCGTGAATAGTTCCGGTGATTCGGTGCCGTCGCCCCATTCCTTGTCCGTGAATGTGTTGACCGTGAAATGAATGAATGCGTAGAACTCGAGCTGCTGGAATTTCAGCTGTCTCTGTGACGGTACGACTTTTATGAGCCTTTCGTCGGATATCATACACTGACCTCCCCGATAGAATTATCTTCGCTTTATATTATATCAGGTATTGACAATCAAATCAATAGATGATATTATTAAGATATAACGATATTAACATTATCGAATTTTTTTTGGAGGCAGACTGTGTTTTATTTTCATTACCCCATAATAGGCCGGGAAAGCAGGTTCCCGATATATCTCATAAGCATCGGTATGCACGACTGTCAGCCGCTTACACGGCGCGGCACCGAGTACGCCTACCCGCAGATATTCTACTGCACCAAGGGCAGCGGGATACTCGAGATCGACGGCAGAAAGACAGAGATAAAGAGCGGCATGGGCTTCTTTATCCCCGCGTCCTATCCGCACGAATACTATCCGGTCGGCGACGTCTGGGACAACCACTGGATAATACCCGGAGGCTCCGGCTGTGAGCGTATGCTCGCGGAGATAGGACTCGACAGGCCGCGTGTGTTCACGCTGGCCGGCACCGGACGTCTCGAGCGCATCTTCGCGGATATGCACGAAGCGCTCTGCCGCGACAGCATCTACGGAAATGTGAGGGCTTCCG
>CAMVBT010000098.1 GCA_947165805.1 uncultured Clostridia bacterium | reverse complement strand
AGCCGTGCGTGGGGCGCACACCGCCGCCGACTGGAGTGGTGCTGCCGCTGCCGGAGCCGCCCGAGCCGTTCTTTCTCGAAGCCGCGATGATGATAATTATGATGATTATGACCGCTACGGCAATACCCACGGGGAATCCTCCTCCGCTGCCGGAGCCGCCGTCGCTGTCGCTGTAGTAATATGTACTTCCTCCGCCGTAATCGTTGTCGTCCCAGCTGCTTCCGCCGCTGTCATAATCGAAGCTGTAATCGTAATCGTTCGCGTCGAATGCTGCCGCGGATATCCCGAACAGCATGAAAGACGCAAGAAGTATGGCAAGAAACGCGGTTATTCTTCTTTTCATCTTTTCCCTCCGTTTGTGTATAAGTATCCGAATATATAATATCATTTTTTCGCTGAAAAGTCAAGAATTTCTGCGTTTTTGCCGAAAATATATTTTATTATCCGGATATTTCGGGCAATATCATAGTTTACGGTCACTTTTTCTCCGGGGGAGAGCGTATCACCGCTTTGTTGACTATTGACAAATTGTGCCTTATGTATTATAATAATTTCAGTAATATTATAAGCACTGCTTATACCGGAAAGGAACGATGAAATATGGCTTACATTTTAGGCGTGGATATCGGAACGTCGGGAACAAAGACCGTCATCTTCGATGAGGCCGGCACAGCCCTCGCTTCCGCTACCTACGAATACCCGCTCTATACTCCGCAGAACGGCTACGCGGAGCAGGACCCCGAGGACTGGTGGAGAGCCGCTGTGAACGGCATCTCCGACGTTATCTCCGAAAGCGGAGTTTCCTCCGCCGATATCAAGGGCATAGGCCTTTCGGGACAGATGCACGGCCTCGTAATGCTCGACGCGGACTGCAAGGTCATACGCAAGAGCATCATCTGGTGCGACCAGCGTACCTCGAAGGAAGTCGTTGAGATCACCGAGAAGGTCGGACACGACAAGCTCATAGAGATCACCGCGAACCCCGCTATCACGGGCTTCACCGCGGCGAAGATCATGTGGGTGAAGAACAATGAGCCCCAGAACTTCGAGCGCTGCCGCCATATCCTGCTGCCGAAGGACTATATCCGCTTCATGCTGACCGGTGAGTTCGCCACCGAGGTATCGGACGCTTCGGGTATGCAGCTCCTCGATATCCCGAAGAGACAGTGGTCGGACGAGGTACTCGGAAAGCTGGGCATCGACAAATCCCTGCTCGCAAAGGTATATGAGAGCCCCGAGATAACCGGAAAGGTCACAAAGAAGGTCGCCGAAATGACAGGCCTCGCGGAAGGCACCCCCGTCGTGGGCGGCGCGGGCGACAATGCCGCTGCCGCGGTCGGCACGGGCGTGGTCGAGGACGGCAAGGCGTTCACGACTATCGGCTCGAGCGGCGTCGTATTCGTTCATACCTCCGATATCTCGATAGACAAGAAGGGCAGAGTACACACCTTCTGCTGCGCGGTCCCGGGCTGCTGGCACGTCATGGGCGTTACGCAGAGCGCGGGTCTCTCGCTGAAATGGTTCCGCGACAACCTCTGCTGGAGCGAAATGGAGACCGCAGTGAATATGGGCGTCGATCCGTATTTCCTCACCGATAAGGCCGCAATGGAAGTCCCGATAGGCGCAAACAGACTGCTCTATATGCCCTACCTGAACGGCGAGCGCACACCGCACCTCGATCCCAACGCGCGCGGCGCCTTCATCGGTCTGTCCACGATGCACAAGAAGCGCGACATGATACGCGCGGTAATGGAGGGCGTTTCCTACTCCCTGCGCGACTGCGTCGAGGTAATGCGTGAGATGCGCATAAACGTAAATGATATGATGGCCTGCGGAGGCGGCGGTACTTCCCCGCTCTGGCGCCAGATGCTCGCCGATCTCTACGGCTGCCCCGTAAAGACCACTCAGAACAAGGAAGGCCCCGCACTGGGCGTCGCACTGCTCGCCGCTGTCGGAACAGGCATCTATTCGTCCGTTCCCGAGGCCTGCAAGGCCGTTATCAAGGCCGACAAGATACAGGAGCCCGTAGCGGAGAACAGCGAAAAGTATGAAAAGGTCTATGAGCTCTACCGCAGGCTCTACCCGCGTATGCAGCAGACATTCGCGGAACTCGCCGATCTCTGATGAGCCGGCGTACCGGAAGGAAGTGACACTATGAAGTTTGAAGAGCTTGACAAGTGCTGGCAGAAGGTGTTCGAGCTCGGCTGGGAATCGTACCGCGAAGGCAATCTGCCCATAGGCGCGATAATCACCGACCCGGAGGGCAATGTCCTTTCCAGCGGCCGCAACCGGTATATCGTAAGCAAGAGGTTCCCGAACTGCAAGGTCGATCACGCCGAGACCGAATGTATCCAGGAGCTCGACATCGGGAAATACCCCGATCTGAAAAGCTATACGCTGTACACGTCCATGGAGCCCTGCCCTATGTGCATCGGCACCATAATTATGAGCAATCTCAAAAAGGTGAAGGTCGCCGCTCATGACTCATGGGCGGGAGCAAGCGATATCTGCCTGAAAAACAACTACGCGCAGAAAAAGTGCGTTGAGGTCGAGTTCGCAGACGATCTTCTCGCCAATGTGCAGATCGCCCTGCAAGGCAGTGTCGAGCTGCGCATAAACGGCACGGAGAGCGAGGTCTACAAGAGCTTCATGGAAGTCTATCCGCTCGGAGCCGCAGCAGCTTACAAAATATACAGCGAAAAGCTGCTGGAGCCGTTCACCGGCATGAGCGCCCCGGAAGCGTTCGCCATTGTCGGGGAGCTGCTTGAAGCACAGTCGGAATAAATAAAAAACAGCGGGCAGTCCGAGGGCTGCCCGTTTTTCTTATTCAAGTCCCTTTTTCCTGTACGCCGCGATAAAAAGTATCACAGCGAGCGCAAGGTTCCCGGCGATCACAGCCAGACTCCCCGCTGATACGTCAGACACGCCTATGCCGTTGATAAGCTCGCTTATCTGCTGCGAGTAAGTCACCTGAGCCGCCGACCTTATCGTGTCGTTGAACATGGACAGCATCGGAAGGAACGATAATATCATCATCACCGGTACAGTCACAGATGTCGCGGTCATCTGGTTCCTGCACATTATGCCGATGACCGCTCCCGTAAGCTCCGAGAGTATTATGCCCGCCGACATTACCGCGATGAAGCGCGCGAGACCGGCTCCCGAATAGCCTCCGACCGCCGCGAACACAGCCGTTCCCGCCATACACATCAGGAACACATAGACCCCCGTTCCCGCAAGATACTCTGCGGGCTTCACATTGCTCATCATCAGTACGCGAAGAGTGTTCTTCTCCTTTTCCTCGGAGATTATCGCGGACATACAGGTCAGCGGAGCCATTCCCACGAACACCGCCGCGAACAGCTTCACAAAGAAGTGCTCGGGCATATCCTCTATCTTCACCGCGTTTTCAAAGATCACGACCAGCACCGGAAACATCAGGAACTGTATGAGAACAGTCTTGTTTTTAAGCGTGTCACTGATCTGCTTTCTGAAAATGACCGCTGTATTCTTCATGCCGAAAGCTCCTTTCCCGTAAGCTCCATGAACACCGTTTCAAGATCGGGCTCTGTGGTGTGTATCGTTTCCGCTCTGCCGCTGCCGATAAGCTCCGCTATCGTGCCGGCGGAGTTCCTGCTGTGCGGCAGCTCGATATCCGTGCCGTCGGTCAGGTGTATTTTCAGCATACGCTGATGATCGTACCTGCGGCATATTGCCTCCGGAGCGCCGTACTCGACTATCCTTCCCTCATTGAGCAGAGCTGTGTTGTCGCAGAGCTTTTCCGCTTCGGCCATGGTGTGCGTCGTAAGGAATATCGTCTTGCCGCGCTCCTTTTCCGAGAGTATAAGCCTGTGTATCCCGTCCGCCGAAACAGGGTCGAGGCCGCTCGTCGGCTCGTCGAGGAACAGGATGTCAGGGTCGGACATAAACGCCCTCGCGAGCTTCAGGCGCACAGTCATTCCCTTCGAGAGCTTGCCGGCGGGAGTTTTCGCCGCGTCGGACAGTCCGACCTTGCCGAGGACTTTCCCGATCTCCGCTTTCCCGACGCCGTATATGCCCGCTGTCACTTTCAGATTTTCGTAACAGCTCAGTCTTTCGTAAACGCCGAAATTGTCCATTGTTATCCCGAAGCGCCTGCGGTCCTCCCCGGAGAGCCTGCGGCTGTCGATGCCGCCGATGAACGCGGCGCCGCTGTCCTGCCGGAGCTGGCCGGTCAGTATCTTTATCAGCGTGGTCTTACCCGCTCCGGACGGCCCGAGGAGCCCGAATATCTCACCCCCGGATATTTTCAGCTCTATTCCGTCAAGGACCTTGTTCTCACCGAAGCTCTTTGTGATACCGTCTGTCATTATCGAATATCCCATGTCACTGCTCCCCCTTTACCCTTTCGAGCGCTTCCTGTAATTTCCGGTTCTCCTGCCGCTCCGCTGCGGTGGAGATGACAACGCTTATCGTGCAGCTCACCGCGAAGCATACGACAAACATTATCCACGCGAGCGGTTCGTCTGCCGGGAACCAGCCGAACACGAACACAAACGCCACTATGACCGCGAAAACGCTTATAAACATCGCCGTTATCCTCGCCGGGAGCGGCATATCCTTTATCACCGCGTCAGTCATGAAAATAACGCGCAGGATAATGACTATCGTGACCGCGAGCAGGAACTGTAAACTCGTTGCAACGCTCACGCCCGCCCCCGCAAGGGAGAATATCGTCGAATAATCCGCCGCCGCGCTGCCGAACAGCACACAGAATATGTTCAGCAGGCCTGTGGTTATCCCGTATATCATGAATACCTGCGCCAGAAACCCGAATAATGTGAATCTCTTATCCATTTTACTTTACCCCCAGCCGTTTTTTCAGTTCGTCCGCGTATTGTCTCGATACTATCATCTGCTCGCCGTTCTCGAGCGTCAGCCTGAGCCGCCTGTCGAGCTCCGCGCGCAGAGAGCGTATATGCCTGAGATTTACAAGGCACGACTTGCTCACCCGCAGAAAGCCGCTGCCGCAGAGCCGCTCCTCGGTCTCGTACAGCTTAAGCTTCGTCTCGAAGCACTCGTCAAGTGTGTAGACGAAGGTCTTTCTGTCCACGGACTCGATATACGCGATCCTTGAAATATCTATCATATAAGTTTCGTCGCCTTTCAGCACAGTCATCTGGCTGTCCATCATGCGCAGCGCGGCTATCAGGCGCTCTGTCTCCGGCGTCAGCTGCGGACAGCTTATCTGTATCTCCGTGCCGCCGAGCGTCGGGTCTATGTTGATCGAGATCTTCACTGTATCACCCCTCTGTATGCTATACTATCACATTCGCCCGGCAATTTCAAGTACCCCGTGCGCGACCTGCCGCGAACTGTGCGCAAGATGCCGTTTTTTGCCGGTGAACGAAAAAACGCCGGGACAGAACTGTCCCGGCGCGGTTATTTTTTATTCGGCTGTCAGTGCGGAGAGCATTTCTTCAAGGTTCTGTATCAGAGCCTTCGCTTTAGCTTCCTTGTCGCGTATGTCGGCGATGACCTTTTCGGGAGCCTTCGCCACGAAGGACTCGTTGTTCAGCTTGCCGGCAGCGAAGTCCAGCTCCTTGTGCGCCTTTTCGAGCTCCTTCTTTATCCTTGCCAGCTCGGCTTCGGTGTCTACCAGCTCACGCAGCGGCATACAGAGCTTCGCGTCCGCTGTTGCGACGGTTATCATGCCGCGGGTCTTGTCCGCGCCCGATGCTGTGGACTCCACCGACACCTGCGATGCGCCCGCGAGACGTGTAAGGAATTCGCCCGCCTCGGCGTACTGCTCCGCGCAATCCGTGAGGATAACGATCTGTGTCTTTCTCGAATTCGGCACCTTATGCTCGGAACGGCACTCGCGCACCGCTCTTACGGCGGCCATTATCTTCTCCATGCGCGCCTCGTCATCGGGGAAGCAAAGAGACTCGGAATACTCCGGCCAGCTCTGGAGCATGAGATAGCCCTCATCATGCGGGAGAGCCTGATATATCTCCTCGGTGATGAACGGCATGAACGGGTGCAGGAGCTTTAAGATATCGGTCAGGACATAAGCCAGAACATTTTCGGCGTTCTTCTTCTTTGTCTCGTCCGTGCTGCCGAAACGGTTCTTCGAGAGCTCGATATACCAGTCGCAGAACGAGTTCCAGATGAAGTCATAGACCTTCTGCGCCGCAACGCCCATATCGAAGTTCTCGAGGTTGTGAGTAACGTCGCTTATCAGCGTGTTGAGCTTCGACAGTATCCACTTGTCCTCAAGGGCAAGCTCGGTCGGGAGCTCGATGCGTTCGATCGTCATATTCATGAGCAGGAAGCGCGACGCGTTCCATATCTTGTTCGTGAAGTTGCGCATGGCGATGATCTTGTCGTCGCTGTAGCGCAGGTCGTTTCCGGGCGAGCTGCCCTGTACCAGCATAAAGCGCAGAGCGTCCGCGCCGTACTTCTCGATGACCTCCAGCGGATCGACGCCGTTGCCGAGCGACTTGGACATCTTGCGTCCCTGACTGTCGCGGACGATGCCGTGGATAACGACCTTCGAGAACGGAGCCTTTCCGGTGTACGCGAGACCGGAGAATATCATACGACTTACCCAGAAGCCTATGATGTCATATCCCGTAACCAGTGTGCTTGTCGGATAGAAGAACTTGTAGTCCTCGGTCTCGTCCGGCCAGCCCAGCACAGAGAACGGCCACAGCGCCGAAGAGAACCATGTATCGAGGGAATCGGGGTCCTGCGAAAGATCGGTGCAGCCGCACTTCGGGCAGGTTGTCGGAGCGGTCTTGGCCACTATCGTCTCGCCGCAGTCCGCGCAGTACCACGCGGGTATCCTGTGTCCCCACCAGAGCTGGCGCGAAATACACCAGTCGCGGGTGTTGTTCATCCAGTTGAGATAGGTCTTGGTGAAGCGCTCGGGAATGAACTGTATCTCGCCGTCCTCGACAGCCTTGACCGCGGGCTCGGCAAGCGGCTTCATCCTGACGAACCACTGCTTCGATATCATCGGTTCGATAGTCTCATGGCAGCGGTAGCAGGTGCCTACTTCATGCTTTATATCCTCGGTGTCCTTGAGCAGCTTCAGCTCCGCCAGATCGGCGAGGACAGCCTCGCGCGCCTCCGCGGTCGTCATTCCGGCGTACTTGCCGCAGTCGAGGACTTCGGGCTCGTCGTCCGCGGCCTTGCCGCTCTCGATGAGCTCACGGTATTCTTTCAGATCCTCGGCGCCGGTCATGCGGCCGTCATAGGTGAAGCAGCGCACCGACGGGAGGTTATGGCGCAGTCCGACCTCGAAGTCGTTGGGGTCGTGCGCGGGCGTGATCTTTACGACGCCCGTTCCCTTTTCCATATCGGCGTGCTCGTCGCATACTATCGGTATCTCCTTGTTTATGAGCGGCAGTATGACGTGGCAGCCGTGCAGGTGCTTGTATCTCGGGTCCTCGCTGTTTATCGCGACCGCGGTATCGCCGAGCATGGTCTCGGGACGTGTCGTGGCTATCTCGAGGTACTCGCCGGTCTCCTTTACGGGGTAGAGTATGTGCCAGAAGTGTCCGGCCTTTTCCTCGTACTCGACTTCCGCGTCGGAGATCGAGGTGCGGCATTTCGGGCACCAGTTTATCATTCTGTTGCCGCGGTATATGAGCTTCTTGTCATACAGGTTCACAAAAACGTCGAGAACGGCCTTGGAGCACTGCCCGTCCATTGTAAAGTGTTCTCTTTCCCAGTCGCAGGACGAACCCAGTGTACGGAGCTGTTCCACTATCCTGTTGCCGTACTTTTCCTTCCACGCCCATGCGCGCTCGAGGAACTTCTCACGACCGAGCTCGGCCTTGGTGAGGCCTTCCTTGCGCATCTGCTCAACGATCTTGGCCTCGGTGGCTATCGCGGCGTGATCGGTGCCGGGTACCCACAGTGCCGCGTAGCCCTGCATCCTCTTGAAGCGGATAAGTATATCCTGCAGGGTGTTGTCAACGGCGTGCCCCATGTGGAGCTGTCCGGTAACGTTCGGCGGCGGCATAACTATGGTATAGGGCTTTTTGTCCTTATCGATGATGCCGCGGAAGCAGCCTTCGCTCTCCCACTTCTTATATATCCTGCCCTCTATGTCGCGCGGGTCGTATGTCTTGGGCAATTCCTTCTTCATCTTATCATTCCTTCCTCTGATAAATACGCGGTATTATACAGTCAATACCGCACAATGAATGTGCGGTATCGGCTTTATTTCTTCACGCTGACGGTGACCTTCCTGCCGTCGTCGAGCTCTACATCGAAGGTGATGTCGGGGTCGGCAACGTCGGCCATTCTGCTGACTGTCTCGTTG
>CAMVBT010000097.1 GCA_947165805.1 uncultured Clostridia bacterium | reverse complement strand
GGACAGTTCGTTCTGGCCGGCAACATTCTTTACAGACAGAGAGGCACACATATCCACCCCGGCAAGAATGTGGGCAGAGGCTCCGATGATACATTGTTCGCAATGATCGACGGCAAAGTTAAATATGAGCGTCTCGGTAAAGACCGCAAGCAGGTAAGCGTTTACCCCGCTGAATAATCACAGGAAATGACAGGACGGGAGAAATTCCGTCCTGCTTTTGTAATCATCAAAAACCAAACCATATCGGCACAAACGGGAAAGGAGAGCGTGTGTACTCCTCATTCGGAAAAGCAAACGACCGCTTCGGATTTGAGTCGAAGGGCATTTTCAGGGTCGCATACAAGACCGACAGTCTGGTAACGGTCTTAGGCGCCATTGTCATTCTTGTGTGGGTAGTGCTGATAATCATCAATCTGGTCTCGATAGCAGCCTATCTCGGCTCTCCGAACCCGACGATGTATGACACAAGCAGGATCGAACAGCTCGACCGTGAAGCCGCGGGCAAGAAGGGCAATCTTATCGATACAGCCGACGATATAGCCGCGGGCGGCATCGACGCGCTCCGCCAGGAGGCATCAAAGGCATCGGATACAAACAACAAGATGCTGGAAGCCTTTTCCTCGGGATTCATCGGAATGAGCGCGAGCTTCTTATCCACAGCGTTCGGGCTTATAGTGCTGGTGTTCCTGCTCGTCGCGTACTTTATTGTAATGATGCTGGTCAGGAAAGGCAGAACATACAATTTCAAGGCGAACGACAACTCGTTCACCGTAACATACCCGCCAAAAAAGAAAGGCGCAGAACCGGAAGTCCTCGTGATAGACTACAGCGACGTGCTCGGGCTTACATGGGAGACACGGAAATTCCCGCTGCTGCCGGAATGTTATGATATCACGGTAAAGACCCGCACCTACGGGAACCTCGAATACCGCGTCATACTCACAAAGATAGCGCGCGTGAACGGCATTACCGAAACACCGTTCAATCTCATACGCGAGAAGATAGGGCTGGCGAATAAGGACGAGCGTTATCTGATAAAGAAGGGAATATAATATGTATACCTCGCGGGGAAAGGCAAACGACCGCTTCGGCTCGGACGTGAGCGGCATTTTCAGGATACCGTACCGGCACGACCGTCTGGCAGCGGCGGCAGGTATGGCGGTCATCGTAACCGTCGCGCTGTTTATTGTGATACACCTTGTCATGTTCTTCGATATAACCGTGAACACGCAGAAAAATATCGTGAATTACTGGGTCGTCGACCTGTGGGGCTACGGGACAGAGAACACCGGCTCAACGAAAAGTATGTACCGCGCCGCGGAATCCGTCGAAAGCGTTATCATCGAATGTGTGCTGCTGGCGGCACTCTGCGTAGGCTTCGCGGTGCTCTCGGGGAAGCTTCATAACGGAAGGATATGCAGATTTTCCTCGACAGACGAGAGCTTCACGGTGATATACCCCGGTAAGAACGGCGAAAAGGTCGTCGTCCCGTACAGCGACGTGTTCGGGATAAGCTGGAAGGAGCGGAGATTCCCGTTCACTCCGGTCTGCTGCAGAGTCACGGTGACCTGCCGGGATAAAAATTTCAGATTTCTTGCGATAATGTCAAAGGCGGCACAGGCGAACGGCATAACCGATACCCCGTTCAACATCATACGCGAAAAGACGGGGCTTGCGGACAAGGACGAGCAATACCTGATAAACAGAGGGAAAAGATAAAGAAACAATGTTTGTAGATATAGTAAAAATTTCGATAAAAGCAGGCGACGGCGGCAACGGTGCCGTATCGTTCCACCGCGAGAAATACGTCGCGGCGGGCGGCCCCGACGGCGGCAACGGCGGCAAGGGCGGAGACATCGTGTTTCAGGCCGACGACAGCCTTTCAACACTGATAGATTTCAGATACAAGAAGAAATACACCGCGCAGAACGGCGCTCCCGGCGGCTCAAAGCGCAGCTCGGGCAAGTCCGCTCCGGACACGGTGATAAAGGTGCCGCGCGGCACGATAATAAAAGACTCCGAAACGGGACGCCTGCTCGCGGATATCTCGGACGACGGCCCCGTGATAGTCGCAAGGGGCGGCAGAGGCGGCAAGGGCAATATGAACTTCGCCACTCCGACCCGGCAGATACCGCGCTTCGCGAAGCCCGGATACCCCGGCGAGAGCTTCGACGTGACGCTGGAGCTTAAACTCCTCGCGGACGTGGGTCTCGTAGGCTTCCCGAACGTCGGCAAATCCAGCCTCATCAGCGTGGTGAGCGCCGCGAAGCCCGAGATAGCGAACTACCACTTCACGACGATAACTCCGGTGCTGGGCGTGGTGAAGTACGGCGAAAAGTCCTTCGTAATGGCTGATATCCCCGGTCTCATCGAGGGAGCGAGCGAGGGCGTGGGGCTCGGTCACGCGTTCCTGCGGCACGTCGAGAGGTGCAGACTGATAGTACACGTCGTGGACGTATCGGGCTCGGAAGGGCGCGACCCCGCCGACGACTTTGAAAAGATAAACCGCGAGCTGGCGAACTTCTCCGAGGAGCTTTCACAGCGCCCGCAGATAGTAGCGGCGAACAAGTCGGATATAGCGACGGAGGAACAGATAGAAGCGTTCCGCGGGTTCATAGAAGCCAAGGGGCTTCCGTTCTTCGTGATATCGGCAGCTTCGGCGCAGGGAACAAAGGAGCTCGTGGCGGCGATAGCGGGCGAGCTCGAGAAGCTCCCGCCGATAACGCGCTATGAGGCCGTTCCGCTGACATTCGAGGAGCTGGAAAAGCAGGCCGCCGAAAAGCGCTCGTTCAGGATAAAGAAGGAGGACGCGCATTTCTACTCCGTCGAGGCGGAGTGGCTCGCGCCCATACTTTCCACCGTCAATATGGACGACTACTCGAGTCTCCAGTATTTCCAGAGAGTTCTGCGCTACAGCGGCATAATCGACGCGCTGAAAGAAGCCGGGATAGAGGAAGACGATACCGTATCTATCTTTGATTTCGAGTTCAGTTTTGTGAACTGACGGCTGCGAGGCAGAAATGCCGCTCCCCTGCTGAAATTAACAGACGGATCGGCTGCGCGGCTCCGCGCTTTGAATTTAGCTTTGTAAATTGATACCCGACAGTATTTTTTTGCAAAATGCGTCACAAAATGACACAAAAATACGTTATATTATATAGAAGGATATTATGAGAACAATGACCAAGACCGAGGCTAAGAGCCTCAGCCCCGGGCTGCTCGCTTTCTACGGCGACAGCGTTTACGAGGTAATGGTGCGGCGGTTCGTGGTGAGCGCCGGGGACAAGCCCTCGGCGAAACTGCATGAAGAGTCGGTAAAATACGCGAGAGCGGGCTTTCAGGCCGCCGCGTATGACCGGATACTGCCTCTGCTCGATGAGAACGAGGCGGATATACTGCGCCGGGGAAGAAATTCCACGGGTCTGACGGCTCCGAAGTCGAGCAGTCAGGCCGAATACCATAAGGCCACGGCGGTCGAGGCGCTGTTCGGATATCTTTCACTGACGGGCGGAGACGAGCGGCTGGAGGAGCTGTTCTCGGCGATCATCTCCGCGGACGATCAAATGTGAAAGGAAAAAAATGATATGGGTATCAGAAAAATGATCGCCGCGGTAACGGCCGCGGTGATAACGGCAGGCTGTGTGCTTTCGGCACCGGCGAATGCGGAGTCACTGCTGGACAGGCAGTATAAGCAGCGGCTCCTGACAGTGACGCAGGCTCTCAGGAACGACGAGGACGCGATGAACGCCGTGAGCGCGTTAGGGAAAGCGGTGGTGTTCCTGTCCGTGTCGGACGGAAAATCAAAGGCAAAGGTCTCCGAAGCTTCGGCGGAGGACATAGATACCGCGGTGAACAAGGCGTTTGACGCCCTGAATACAGCCGGAACATTCCCGAAGTGGTTCAGGCTCGACGTGGTCACATCTTCTGTCGGATATACATACACAAAATTCAGGAGCAGCTTCAAGGAAGCAATGAAAGGCTCGATGAGATACGGCGTATCTTTCGGGGACAGCAGCTTTGAAAGAGCACTGCTCGAGACACAGATAAACGCCGGAGGCATGCTGGACTACGAAAAGGGCGAGTTCAGCTGGACGCGCGTGAACAAGGAACTTGCCGCCATGGGCAAGGAAAAGCTCTCATCGGTGCCGAAAAAGCTGGAGCTCTTCAAGACAAAGAGCTGGTTCACCGAAAACGGCTGTTTCGCCCGCAAGCTCACGGAAGGACAGTACAATGACTCCGGCAGACGGGACTTCGGCACAGACCGCGCCTCGCTGGAGCTGCTCGCGGCGAAGAGTTCCTCTTACCTCGCTTCGATATGCGATGACAGCGGAAAATTCGTTTACGGCTATTACCCCATTGACAACGAGGAGATCGAGGGGTATAATACATTAAGACACGCAGGTACTGTATGGAATCTGGTAATGCAGTATGAGATGACCGGCGACGAACGGCTCGTGCCGGTGATCGAATCGGGACTCGCGTATCTCAAGGAACATATCACATATAAAAACAAGACGACCGCGTTCGTCACCGACAGCACATACCTCAACGTCGGCGGAAACGGTCTCGCCCTGCTGGCTTACTGCACATACTCGGTCACATTCGGCTCGGCAAAGTACAATTCGCTGATACGCGCGCTGGCAAACGGCATCATATATATGCAGAAGTACGACGGCAGCTTCACTCACCTGCTCTACGCCAAGAACTATAAGACCGCGAGAGATTATGTCGTGGTATATTACGACGGCGAGGCATCCTACGGACTGCTGAAGGCCTATGAAGTGCTCGGGCAGGAAAAATACCTGAACGCCGCCCGCAGAGCCGCCGACTGCTTCATCGCGAAGAATTACGAGACTCTGAACAGCCATTGGATAGCATACCTGTTCAACGAGCTGACAAAGTATCTGCCCGAAGAAAAGTATTTTGAGTTCGGACTCAAAAACGTTATGGAAAACTGTACAGAGCGCACGCGGGCAGGAATTCCGCGAACGAGACGATAAACGCCACATTCGAGCTGTATGACAGGCTCATAAGCGGAGGCTATCAGTGCGCTTACCTTGAACAGTTCGACGCGAAGCTGCTGCTGGAAACAATACATAAACGCACAGAGTACGGGCTCAATTACTTCATGTTCCCCGAGAACGCGATGTGGTTCGAGGCTCCGGAGACCGTGCTGAACAGCTTCGCAGTGCGTGAGGACGATTTCAGGATACGTATAGACGACGTACAGCACTTTATGGACGGCTATTACCTGTATTGGAAAAACTATGACAGGATAATGCGATATACAAATACAGAACAGAAAGAAGCGGCATAATACCGCAGGACAACGGAGGATAACAATATGTCAGGACATTCCAAATGGAGCACTATCAAGAGAAAAAAGGGTGAGAAGGACGGCGCAAGAGCAAAGGTCTTCACAAAGATAAGCCGTGAGATAATCGTCGCGGTCCGTGAGGGCGGCGGAGATCCGTCCAGCAATTCCAAGCTGGCACAGCTCGTTCAGAAGGCCAAATCCAACAATATCCCCAACGACAACATCGACCGCCTCATCAAGAAGGCGAGCGGCGACGGCGAAAAGACCGATTACGAGGAGTGCGTATATGAGGGCTACGGTCCCAACGGCGTGGCTGTCATCGTGGAGTGCCTGACCGACAACCGCAACCGCACCGCGGGCGAGGTGCGCCACTACTTCGACAAGTTCGGCGGCAACCTCGGCACATCGGGCTGCGTATCGTTCCTGTTCTCGACAAAGGGCATCGTTGTGCTCGACAACGAGGACGAGGATATCGACGAGGACAAGGCTATGGAGGATATCCTTGAAGCCGGCGGCGACGACTTCACATTCGAGGACGGCTGCGTCGAGATAACCACCGACCCGAACACCGTGGCTGAGGTGGGCAAGGCTCTCTCGGATATGGGCTACAAGGTTATCTCCGCAGAGCCCGCAAAGATACCCTCGACCTACACGACCCTCACAGACGAGGATCAGATCAAGAAAATGGGACTTCTGCTCGACGCCCTCGATGACAACGACGACGTACAGAACGTATGGCATAACTGGGAAGAAAATGACTGATCCCTGTTCTCCTCCGCTTCCGGCGGGGGAGAATTTTTCTGCGCTCTTTTTTGCTTGACATTGAGTGAAAAATATAGTATAATTAACGGATACGGTGATGTCCGGACAGACAGCTGCATAATTATTACAAAAAGAAAAAACAAGGGCGGGACAGGATTGGACTTCGTATTTATAATCAACAGCATACTGCTCGGTGTGGGACTTGCGATGGACGCGTTCTCCGTGTCGCTGGCGAACGGGCTCAACGAGCCCTCGATGAAGCGCCGCAAGGCCTGTCTTATCGCAGGGGTCTTCGCGTTCTTTCAGGCTCTGATGCCTATGATCGGCTGGATATGCGTACACACCATAGTCGAGATATTCGGCGCATTCGATGCCTTCGTGCCGTGGATAGCGCTGGCGCTGCTCACATTCATCGGCGGAAAGATGATCTTCGACGGTGTGACAGGAAAAGACAGCGGCGAGGAGGCTGTGGGCGTAGGCATCGGAGCGCTGCTGATACAGGGCATCGCGACCTCGATAGACGCGCTTTCGGTGGGCTTCACTATCGCGGATTATGACCTGTTCCACGCGGTCACGGCGGCGCTGATAATAGCCGCGGTCACACTCGTTATCTGCATCGGAGGCCTCGCGATAGGCAAGAAAGTTGGCACAAAGCTGTCCGGCAAAGCGCAGATATTCGGCGGCATAATACTGATAGGGATAGGGCTTGAGATATTCATAAGCTCGTTCCTCGGCTGAAAGGACAATAAATGGCAGAAAAAGAAAAGCTCCACCGCACTACGATAGGCGGTCAGGCGCTGATAGAAGGCATAATGATGAAGGGCCCCGAAAAGACCGCAATGGCTGTGCGGACAAAGGACGGGGAGATCGTCATAGAAGAAAAGGAAAACAAACAGAAGAAGTGGTACAACAAGGCTCCGTTCATACGCGGCTCGGTGAACTTCGTATCACAGCTCGCGGACGGCTACTACTACCTCTCGCGCTCGGCTGAGCTGTCCGGAATGGCGGACGACGACAGCGAGGAGGAAATGAGCAGGTTCGAGAAGTGGCTGGACGACAAGCTCGGCGACAAGCTCATGGGCGTCGTAATGACCATAGCAATGGTGCTCGGCATAGCGCTGGCGGTAGTGCTGTTCGTGTTCGTGCCGACGTGGCTGTTCATGCTGGTTCAGCACCTCGCGGGGGAGACCGACCTTTCGGCGTTCCAGTCGCTGTTTGAGGGCATACTGAAAATAATCATATTCATCACATATATGTGGCTCGTATCAAAGACCGAGGCTATACGCCGCACCTACGAATACCACGGCGCGGAGCACAAGACCATTTTCTGCTACGAAAAGGGCCTGCCGCTGACGGTCGAGAACGTAAAGCCCCAGACACGCTTCCACCCCCGCTGCGGGACGAGCTTCATCTTCCTTGTGCTGATAATCAGCATACTGGTCTACTCGATAGTCCCGATAAACAACCAGATGTTCATCGACGCGTTCGCGGTGAGCGACTTTATTGCGATGATACTGCGCGTTTCGTGCAAGATACTGCTCCTGCCGGTGATCGTGGGCATCTCCTATGAGGTGATACGCATAGCGGGACGCTATGACAACGTATGCACACACATCATCTCGGCTCCGGGACTCGCGCTCCAGAGGCTCACAACAAAGGAACCCGACGCTTCCGAGATAGAAGCGGCTATAGCCGCCATGAAAGCCGTTATCCCCGAGGACAAGGAAAGCGACAAATGGTAAGCGCCGCGGACAAGCTCCAAGCGATAAAAAAAGCCCTCGCGGACGCGGAGGTCTTCGACCCGGCGTTTGAGGGGCGGGAAATAATACGCGAATACACGGGACGCCCCATGCCGCTGACCGGAAACATCACCGAAGCCGAGGAAAATCTGATAGACGAGGCGGTCAGACGCCGCCTTTCGGGTGAGCCGCTGCAGTATATCTTCGGGAAGTGGGAGTTTTACGGGCTGCCGTTCCTCGTAGGTAAGGGCGTGCTTATCCCCCGCCCCGAGACCGAGCTGCTGGTCGATATAGCGGCAGAGCGGCTGGATAAGGACAGCATCGTGCTCGATCTGTTCAGCGGCACAGGCTGCGTTCCCGTTAGCATAGCAAAGACAGTCGGCGCAAAGTGTTACGCCGTGGAGCTGTACGACGAGGCATTCGGCTACCTGACGAAGAACATAGCGCTCAACGGCGCCGACGTCACGGCAATACAGGCGGACGCCCGCGACGGGACGCTGTTCGGGGATACGCAGTTTGACGCGGTATTCGCGAACCCGCCGTATGTGACGGGAGCCGAGATGCGCGAGCTCCCCGCGAACGTGCGCTTCGAGCCGGA
>CAMVBT010000096.1 GCA_947165805.1 uncultured Clostridia bacterium | reverse complement strand
GGATAGTATCGCGTTCGTATTGCTCGTCGAGGTTATCAGGAATGTCACGACTACGACGAGGATTATCGCCGAGATAACGATAATGATCTTTGTCTGAATTGATCTCATGGCCTGAAAAAAACTCCGTATTTTATGCTGAAATGCCGTTTGTCACCTGTCCGGCCGGCAAATATAATTAGACAATTATATAATAACACAATGACGGGAAAAAGTCAATACCGGATACTCTCATATATCGTGGGTGAGAAGATGCCGGAAGCTCCGGTCGATGCCTATGGCTCCGAGCGGCGCGGTTATAAGTATCGCCAGCACTGCGACCGACAGGACTATGTTACCGCATGGCAGCCCCAGCGCCAGCGGCACCGAGCCTATGGCCGCCTGCACCGTGGCTTTCGGGAGATAGGCGATAACGCAGAAAAGGCGCTCCTTCGCCGTCAGCTTCGTGCCGAGCATACACAGCCATACTCCCGCAGCCCGGAACAGAAGCGCGGTCAGTATCATCAGCAGAGCCGCGGCTCCCGCGGTCAGCGTATAGCGCACGTCCACCGCCGCTCCGACCAGCACGAACAGCACTATCTCGCCTGCCAGCCACAGCTTGCCGGTCTTTGCGGACAGCCGCGCCGATACCGTTCTATCGGTTTTAAGTTTCACGGCGCAGGCCATGGCGACCACGGCGAGAAGCCCTGAAACAGCGACGTAAGGCTTTGCGAAGGCCTCCGCCGACATCAGCAGGAACGCCGTTCCGAACAGGATAATGACTTTGGTGCTGTTCCTTATCTTGTGTTTGCGGCGGTACGAGAGATCGAAAAGCATAAACAGGAGCATACCCGCCGCCGCTCCCAGCAGCACGCCGAGCACTATCGACACGGGGATATCCAGCAGCCCTGCAAGGCTGACTTCACCGCCCTGCGCCATTGTGACTAAGGTCGAGAACAGCACGATAACGAACACGTCGTCACATGAGGCTCCCGCAAGTATCATCTGCGGGATCGCCTTTTGGGTGCCGTATCTGTCCTCTGTCAGCTTGACCATGCGCGGAACTACCACCGCGGGCGAAACGGCGCTCAGTACCGCGCCCATTACAGCCGCCCCTGTGAGACTGAGTCCCAGCAGCATCGGCGCGAAGATGACATATCCGGCTATCTCGAAGCACGCGGGTACAAAGGACATCAGCACCGCGGGCCTGCCGACTTTTTTCAGGTCGGACAGATCGAGCGACAGACCGGCGCGTATCAGAATGATGATGAGCGCGATATGCCGCAGATCGGCGGATATCCCGATCACTGACTCGTCGAGGAGCCCGAGAGCGAACGGGCTTATTAGTATGCCGACACCGAGCATACCTATTATGCGCGGCAGACCGAGCTTCTCGGCCAGCGCGCCCGCCGCAAGGCCGCCGAGGAGAATGACAGCAAGTGAAAACAGCATAAAAATACCTCCGGAGAATTAAAAAAGCCGACAACTTCTGCGTGGAAACGCAGACGTCATCAGCTCGTTAAAGCGGTTCTGACAGCCGTTTGCAGGCTGTTCAAGGGAGAACATCATTCCCTGTATGTCTTGTTTTCTGTAATTATAACACACCGGGCGGAAAAAATCAAGGGGGATCGGAAAATTCTTCCGGGAAGTTCATGAGTCCTCCCCGGAGATATCGTCCTCATCATCCTCGGCGTATTCGAGTATGTCTCCGGGCTGGCATTTCAGCACCCGGCAGATAGCGTTCAGGGTAGAGAACCGCACTGCGCTGACCTTGCCGGTCTTGAGCTTCGAGAGGTTGACGTTCGCCACGCCCACCTTTTCGGACAGCTCGTTGAGCGACATCTTTCTGTCCGCCATCACCCTGTCAAGTCTTAATATGATCGCCATACCGCACCGCCTTTACAGAGTCTCGTCCAATTCCTTCTGGAGTCTGCCGCCGTACTCAAACACATAGGTGAACGCGGCAAACACCGCCCCGACCAGCATGACCGGGAAATTGACCGCGTAAGCGAACGTGAACACGCTGCCGCCCTCGATCATGAGCCCGATCAGCGGGAACAGGTTGCCCAGCGCTCCGCCGAGGGTCAGGACAGCTCCGAGCCTTTTCATGCGCCCAGTGACATCGGCGGAGAACGGGGTCTCGGACTTCCTGAGCGTATCGAATATGAAGCCCGTATTCATCGAGACTATAAGTATAAGCCCAGTGTAATATATGAGGAACATCGTCTTCATCAGCGTCAGGATATCCGCGCTTTCGCATATCTGCATCACAAGTCCGATGATGAGGAACATCGCGAACGCTCCGGCAATGAATACCGCGGCAACGGACGCGCGCCGTATCGAGTCACAGGCGTTTCTGTATCTTTCTTCCGAAGAAACGGTCTTTGTTTCATTGTTATTCATAGTGTTTTCCTCCTTAAAGCGTCTCGTCCGATTCCTGCTGTAGCTTGCAGCCCTTTTCAAAGATCAGGGCAAATGCGATAAAGATGAGCCCGACCACCATAAATACGAAGCCAAACGCGGTCGCGTCCCAGAACCAGTTGTTTTCGAGCTTGTCGATAAGAAGATTGGAGATAAGAAACAGCAGTGCGCCCACTATGCCGCCTCCGCACAGCAGATAACCGAGCCCCTTCATTTTATCGGCGATGTCGTATTTAAAAGGCGTGTCCGATCTTTTCAGGCGTCCGAAAATACGGCGCATATAGTTTGCGGTAAGAAACAATACGGTCAGATAGTAGCTGTAAAACTCGGATCTTGTTATATCCTCCGAGGTCGGCCGCCCGTCCGCGATCTGTCCGATGACCGCTATGGAGCAGAGCACCGCGAGCACTGCGAGTATTACCGAAAAACCGAGCGAATAGCCGTAGATCAGGCCGCATATACCTTTATACGCTCCTTCCGGAGTTCCTGTTCTGTTTTTATTTTCAGATGTAACTGTTTTCATAACAATTCCTTTCCATTGGTTCCCGAAATTCCTCTGTAAGCTTACCGTGATTACACTATACCACAAAAATTTACGTTTGTCAATAGTTATTTAACGAAAAACGTAAAATTTTTTATCTTTTCGCATTGCCGGGTAGGTGAATATATTTTTATTGACATTCATACCGTTATATGATATAATCGTTATGTATAGTGAAACGATTACATTGCCGGCGGGCGATGACCGAAAGGAGAGCAAACAGTGAGAAATATCGGAAAAGCAGTGTCCGCGGCTCTGGCGGCAGTGCTTATCATAGGCGCGGCAGGCTGCAACGGAGCCTCCGACGGCGGCAGACCTTCCGAGCGCACCACGGCTGCCGACAACGGGGCGGCAGATACGCCCGCGGTCACGACCACGACAATGGACCCCAACAAGGAGATCGACATCAACCCCGACTACGAGGAGATTGCGGATATCGGCAAGGTCGATACCACCAACGAGACCGGCACCGGCAAGCTCTATGAGGTCGGCAGGACTGCGGACACCATTCACGCGCTCTGTTGGTTCGACTTCTATAACGTATCGCCGGAGCTCGATATCGCGAAGATATTCGCCGAGCGCTTCGGAGGCGTTGTCGAGACCGAGATAGTCAGCTCCCTTGAGATAAACGACAGGCTCGGCACGCTCATGGCGTCGGGTCAGTCGCCCGATATAATGAGATATTCGGACAACTTCTTCCCCAGCTTCTTCATAGCCAACCGCTTCACGGCGCTTGACGACTGGCTCGATATAAACTCGCCCACATGGTCGGGGCTCGCGGAGATAATCGACCGCTACGGCTGCAACGGCACGCACTACTACTTCCCCTACGCTCTGACAGCCACCGAATACGGCATCACCTACAACGCCAAGGAGATCGAGGAAATGGGCATGACAGACCCCATGGACCTGTACTTCTCCGGCGAATGGGACTGGAACGCCTTTGAGGACATAATGCTCCGCTGGAAGAACGACCACCCGCTTCTTTACCCGCTGTCGTGGCCGACGAACTTCGGCGCGCAGCTCGCGGCGACAACGGGCGTGGCGGCTATCGGTCTGGAGGGCGATCAGATCGTCAACAACCTGAAGCACCCCAACGTCGTGAGAGCTATGGAATTCGTCGAGAAGCTCTACCGCGAGGAGATATTCTGGGACGGCTGGCACGGCCCCGACGCTCTCGATTCATGGTCCGGGACCCTGTTCTTCATGATGCCGCTGGACTGGGCGCTCCCCTGCGGACAGGAATTCTGGTTCAAGCACAACTATGAGGGCGAGATACGCACGGTACCTATGCCGCGTGACCCCGAGTCCGACGTTTACTATATGAGCGGTATATCCTCGGGCTATGTTATCCCTTCGGGCGCTCCGAACGTTCAGGGAGCGGTATCCTACATACTCGCGTCAAGAATGTACGCCAGCGACCCCGAGATCGTCGCTGCCGACCGCGAGGAAAAGATGTACAACGGCGCTTACTACTATATCAAATGCCCCGAGTGCAAGTACAGATTCGAGAGCGAGCGCGGCGAGGAGGGCGACACCTGCCCGAACTGCGGAGCTCCGAGAAAGGCCAAGTACAAGCTCACCTACACCCCCGAGCAGATGCAGATATATGACGACCTTGTAGACCCCACGAAGTTCACGTTCATATTCTCGTGTCAGGCGGGGTTCGGCACCGATACGGCCAACAACGTCACTGCGATATTCGACACCCCCGCCTCCGAGGGCGAGAGCTACACCCACGTTCTCAACGAGTATTACAACGTGATCGAGACCGTGCTCGACGAATACCGCGGGCTTATGGCGGGATAAAACAACAGACGGACGGTTTTATGACCGTCCGGTATGATACCGTGAACGGCACTGCGCCCCGTCCGGAAAGTCCCGGACGGGGCTTTTCGTATGTACTGCCCGCAATAATTGACTTTACGGGTCCCTGTGATATAATACCGATATCGGACGGCTTATTATTAAGGATAACAAGGAGGCATAAAATGAAAGTGTACAGAAGACTTTCCGCGGTGCTGACCGCGGGTGCAGTATTGCTCTGCGGACTGGCGTTCCCCGCGTTTGCGGAGGACGGCAGGGACGATGATATCATCATTCTCTACACAAATGACATGCACTGCGGGATAGAGATAACATCGGCTACGACGGGCTCGCGCTCTATAAACGAGAAATGGAAGCTCTGCATGAAAACGTCCTGCTGGTCGATGCCGGAGATGCGATAAGCGGTGCGCCCGTGGGATTGCTCTCGAACGGAAAGTACATAACGGAGCTGATGAACGCGGTCGGCTACGATGCCGCGACGATCGGCAACCATGAGTTCGACTACGGTGTGGACGGGCTGATGCTGCGCGCCGATGAGCTGAACTGCGGATATATATGCGCCAATTTTATCAGCACGGAGACCGGAGAGCTTGTTTTTGAACCGTACAGGATATTTGAAGCGGGGGACAGAAAGATAGCCTTCATAGGCGCGGCAACTCCCGAAACGCTGTGTTTCACGAGACCCGTGTATTTCCAGAACGATAAGGGTGAGTTCATTTACAGCTTCGGCGAGGACGGCAGCATATACGGAAGGCTCCAGAAGGCTGTAGACGACACGAGGAGCGAGGGCGCGGACAATGTCATTATTCTCGGACATCTCGGCGAAAGCTCCGTCACCGAGGGCTGGAGCGCCCAGAAGATCGCGGCGGAACTCACCGGTATAGATGTCATCATCGACGGCCACTCCCATGAGATAACTCCCGGTATGACGGTAAAGTCAAAGGACGGTAAGGATATCATAGTCACACAGACAGGCACGAAGCTCAACAATATCGGAAAGCTGACCATATCGCCGGACGGCTCGGTAAAGTCCGAGATCATAGATACCGTACCCGAGCCCGACGAAAGCATGGGACTTGCGGAGGATTCATGGTGCGAGGACGACGCACACCCCGGCATATTCGTTGACGAAGCCGTGAGCCTTGCTATACTGAACATAAAGGAAAAGCTTGCCGGGGAGCTCGGCAGGAAGGTCGGTCACACGGCTTTCGCGCTCGAGGACAGCGACCCCGATACGGGTATCCGCGTGATCAGAAATATGGAGACGAATCTCGGCGACCTCTGCGCCGACGCGTTCAGGTATATGCTCGGAGCGGATATAGGTATCGTGAACGCCGGCGGTATCAGAAGCTCCGTAAGATCGGGCGATATCACATTCAACGATATCCTGTCCGTACTCCCGAACGGCAACAGCCTGCTTGTCGCGGAGATCACCGGTCAGCAGCTCCTTGATCTGCTCGAGATGGGCACACGCAATCTTCCGGAGGAAAGCGGAGCGCTCATGCAAGTCTCCGGTGTGACATACAATATAGATGAAAGCACAGAAAGCTCGGTCAGAGTTACCGAAAGGGGCGAGTTCATAAGCGTTGACGGGGAGTACAGAGTAAGCAGTGTCTTTGTGAACGGCGAGCCCCTCGATCCCGAAAAGACCTATACCGCCGCGGGCAGCAACTATATCCTCAAGAACGGCGGCGACGGTTATATAGTGTCCGGCAGATGCACGATACTGAGGGACGATGTGATGCCCGATACCGAGGCGCTGATAAAATATATCGCCGATGTGTCCGGCGGCGAGGTACCGGAAAAATACAGCGACCCGCGCGGCGAGGGCAGGATAACGAAGGGCTCCGTACCGGCGGCTCCGGCAGGAAGCCTGTCTCTCGAAGCGGCCGCGGACTGTGCCGAATGTCATGCGGGCGACGAGATCGGAGTGACGCTTGTGGCGACGAATACCGGCTCCGGAACTCTCACGGGTGTAGTGCTGTATTTCGAGGATATCCCGGCGTACACGGCGGAGACTCTTGAAGCGGGTGAGAATATCGAGATACAGTTCCGGCTGCTCGCGACGGCGGAAGACATCGAAAGCGGCGGTGACATCAATGTTTCCGCGGATGCCGACGGAATCGCCGGGCCTGTAACGCAGACTGTCACAGTCAGAGTTCTTCCGGAGGAGGGCAACCCCGATACCGGCGCCGGCGCACCGGGCTTCACACTGGTGGTATTCTCGGCGGCGGCTGTGCTCGCACTGAGAAAACACAGATAAGAATAAACGTTCCCGGACAATGTGGACCGCCCCATTCTGTGCTGTACGCACAGAATGGGGCGGTCCGGTATCCCGGCGGGGGTTATTTTGTCTGTTATTACGGAAGTTTATCCGATCCGCTGCGGACGCGGCAGAACGGTCACACATTAGTGCCGGAAGGGGAGACAGGGCTTACTGTCTATTGCTTGGCGGACTTTCCTTTTCTGATATCGGCAGCCGTTTCCCATATCTGTCCGGCATACAGTGACGACCTCATCGAAAACGAGCTGTCGCAGCCGACGATGATATGATCCCTGAGATTGACTTCCATTGCGGTCAGGAGCTTGTGATACTGAGCGGTGAGCTCTATATCCGTGCGCGAAGGGATACAGGAGCCGGACGGGTGATTGTGGGCTATCACTATGTCGGAACAGCGGTTCTCCGCGGCGAGATCAAGGAGCAGCCTCGGCTGGACGGCAACACTCTCGAAGCAGCCGTCCGCGAGCTTCTTCTCGCAGATCAGCTCGCCGTTCTTTCCGAATACGGCGGCGTGTATCTCTTCATGCGACGTGCCGAGGAATGCCGCCCCGAACAGCTCGCAGAGCTGCTCCGACCCCGGAGATGCGGGCGTTATCTGCCCGGTATAGGCCGACATGAGGTAGCGCTTCGTGAAAAGCCGGAGAAAATGTATGAAATGGGCGGTGTGAGGCCCTATGCCTTTGATCTTTACCAGCTTGTCATAATCTGCGCTCATAACGCCGGACAGAGTGCCTCCGCAGGCATTGAGCAGCTCGTGAGCCGTCTCGTTGGTATCGCCCTGCGGTATGGTATAGAAAAGCATGGCTTCAAGCACCTGATGATCGTTCATGCTGTCGAGCCCTGTTTTAAGTATCTGTTCCTTGACTCTGGCACGATGTCCTTTGTGCAGATGCGCTTTACGTTCTTTCATAAAGCTGTCCTTCCTTTTCGGCACGGAAAATTTATCCGGATAAATAGCGGGTATACCCGAATTATACCATTTTCAGCCGCCTTTGTCAACGCTCTTTTTTCCGCTGCCCGCAGCCGCCGGAGCCCCGGGGCCGCTGAGCGTGTATGGAAGGATATTCCCTTGACATTCATACAAGAATAGTGTATAATATATTTATAATCTTTAACGATTCCGAACTGTCAGGGAGGTCAGTATATGAAGCACAGAAACCCTCTGCTGCCGGATAGCGCAGAGCAGAAATTCCTTGCGGTGGGCGAGATAATGCTGCGCCTTACTCCGCCGAACTACGAAAAGATAAGGGTAACGAACTCCTTCGACGCGAGCTACGGCGGCAGCGAGGCAAATATTGCCCTTGCGCTGGCCAACCTCGGCGTTGACAGCACATTCTTCACCGTAGTCCCCAACAACAGCCTCGGCAAGAGCGCTGTCCGCATGCTCCGGAGCAAC
>CAMVBT010000095.1 GCA_947165805.1 uncultured Clostridia bacterium | reverse complement strand
CATACGAGATTGATACGTGTGACTGGAGTTCAGACGTGTGCTCTTCCGATCTGGGAGCTCGAAGTCTGCCGGAACGGCTCTCTCGTGTATGAAGCTCCCGTTATGCTCCGTGAGGGGCAGCGCATAGGAGTGCGCAGGGACGGGGCGGTGTTCGACGAGGTGTTCTTCCTTGAAATGTACCGCAGCGATATGAAATACTCGGCGCACAACGGCGAAAACAACGCCCGCATAGCCGCCGTGACCGCAGCGCTGCTGGATTCCGCGGAGCCCGTGAGGTTCCCGCAGACGCCGTTCCTTACGGCGGGGATATCCGTGGTACAGATGCCGGCACAGACGCTATCCCACATAATGTATAAATCTGTGATAGATATACTCGCGGGCAGGGACGGGGACGAGACCCCGCAGATACCCGCAGAAAGGCTTTTCGGCTACGATGCCGTAATGGAAGTCTGCGACACGATAATGCAGACTCTGCCGGACATAAGCACCGTGGTTTCCGTGATGCCTGCCGCCGCGGGCAAGGACCCCGAAGCCGTAAAAAACACCAACGTCCGCAATATCCTCGAATACTTCGGAGGCGCGGACGAGACATACTTCAACGAGCGCTTCGCCGCCGCCTGCGAGCGCATGGCTGACAACAGCGGCGGCATAGACGTGACCGGCATTTTCAGCGGCTACGTTGACAAGGGGACTCTCCGGCTGAACGACGTGATACGCTGCACCGGACACAACGGCATAGCCGCGGACTGCCTGAACGAAGTCACCGACAGGCTTAACTCCGAGGAAGCCGCGCTGAAGACGCAGCTTGGCGAGATACTTGCCCAGCCGTGTCCCGAGCCTCCGCACGGGCTTTTCTCAAAGCCCTCGGGCTGCGATATAATTGCCTCGGCTGTCGCGGCGAAGTACGGAAAAATGCTGGAAATACTCAGAGTGCGCACCGCAAAGCGCCTTGTGACAAATATACTCGGACAGCTCGGAAGACTGTCCGCCGAAGTCGGCACCGCGGCAGACAGGATAAAAGCACTGTCCGGAGAGCTTACCGAAACGATACTCCGGGAGCTCTACGACAACGAGGGAACGCTGACAGACGCCGCCCCGTTCATCGCGCACTATTCCGCGGCAACAGAGAGCGCGGCGGCATACACCGATATATTCAAGGACAGGAGCCTTTACGATATCCTGATGAGCTGCGGCAGCGGGGATACCGCAGGGCTCACAGACGCGGCATTCGGCATTTTCCGCCGCATGACCGCCGACCCTGCCGTCAGGGAGATATTCTCGCAGCCGTTCGACACCGAGCTGTATGAGAGATACAGGAGCTTCGAGGGCGGCAAGGACCCGGGCTGGGTGGACGCGAGACTTGTCGAGAGACTACGCGAAACGAGCCGCGCGAACCTGCGCTACAACGTGTTCCAGCCCACGAACTGCCTGTTCTGCGCCGGAAACAGCAACTCGGGCTTCGTGAAGAAGATGCTCGCTTATGAGGACCCGGCGTTCGCTTCGGTAAAGGCCTGCGGCATAGGCTGCGCATCATACGCGCAGCTCGCGGTGTACGGAGTGCCGTCCGCGGACTGCATAGTCTGCGCGGAGGAATGTAACAGAGTCTACGAAAAGTACGTTTCCGGGCACGGCGACTGCGTATACGTTGACCGTGCCGCCGCGGAAGGAGCGCGGTCATGAGCTTATTCATAGCAAATACGGCAGCCGCCCGCACCTCCGACGGCAGCATAGCCGTTTCATGGAACTGGCCGACCGGATACAACTGCGTGAGGATCGTTTTCGTGCATAAGCTCGGCGGCAGGGACGTGACAAAGCTCACGCCCGACGAGCTTTCGGAGGTCTCCGACCTGTGCTTCCTCGACGAGTTCCAGATATCGGGAGGCAAGTACATATATCCCGTGGGTGACAGCGACAAGGGACTGCTGAAATTCCGCGTCTGCTGCTGTGACGATCCCGCGCATACCGACTTCGGCAAATGCGGTGACACCGTGCATATCACGGGGATAACGCTGAATATAAACTATAAGACAGCCGCGAAGAAGTGCGGCAAAACATACAAGAAGGTGATCTTCTCCGTGAGCGCGGACTGCCCCGTTCCGGCGGAGGTGCTGGTGTACAGGGTCACCCCTCCCGGTACCGAATACCCCGTGACCCGGGATATTCCCGCGGGCTCCTCGGAGCTCCCGCCCGTCATAATACCCGCCCAGTCCGAGGCTTCTCTGCGTCTGGCTGTGGATCACGAAGAAGAATTCCTTCTCCAAAGTAATTGAGGATCGTTAACAGTTAACTGTTAACTGCTACAGGAAGGAAATCATGTCAGACCGCAGATGTATATTCTGCGGCAGGCTCATAGAGCTCGAAACGGACGCGCTCTTCCGCCTGCCGCCCGATCACCCGCGCGTGAAAGACGCAATATACGCCGATTTCCAGAAAGCCCGCGGTTTATTCGACATACGCAGCGAGCTGCCCGGAGTCTGCGAAAAGCGCTCCCCCGAGTGCGCAAAGATCGAATGGGAGAACGGCAAGCCCGTCCTTATAACAAAGACCGGGCGCAGCACCGATACGCTTATCTGCCCGACCTGTCACTCCGAGCTGTTCCGCGATACGGACAGCGCCTCGGTACATTCTGCGGTGTTCTTCGGAGCGAAGGACAGCGGCAAGACATCGCTCATACTCGCACTGGCGGAGCGCTGCATAACCGGGCAGTTCTCATCCGACGAGCGCTACAGGTATATTTTCAATGAGAAGCTCTACAATGCCGGGGATATGACCGCAGAGGCGGAAAAGGCCTCGGCGGGCGAAAAGCCCCGTGACCTGCGCAGACCCGCCGCCGTCTACCGCGTACTGCGGGCGAACGAGGGCGGCAAGGCCTTCTGCGACGTGCTGCATGACGTGTCGTTCATAGATACCGTCGATGAGGAGTCGGTGCTGACAGCGCTGCCGTTCGCGGCTTCCGCGGAGCACTTCGTGTACTGCATACCCGCCGATACGCTGCGGGACGCTCTCGGAGCGGATAACGAAAGCGCGGATATAAAGATCCGGAAAGATATGTTCATGATGATGAGCGCGTTCCGGTTCTCCGAAAAGCCTCCCGAGCTTGACATCGCCGTCACGAAGTCCGACCTCGCGGACAGCGGGGGACCCACAGAGGAGCAGGTATATACCGCATTCCCGAGCATCCGCGAGCTTTCGATGTTCTTCTCCGGCACAAAGGTCTACCCGGTCTCCGCTGTAAAGCGGGACAGCGGCGGCGATCCCGTCGGACAGCTTTACGCGGGACTTTTCGGATAATTCTGTAAAGCAGGTCACATAAAATGGCAGTCAACGAAAAAGATACGACTTATGATATAATGTGTCCGTTCTGTTTCAAGCGGTACACGAACTTCAACGCCCTGTTCGTCGATCACAGGCATTTCTCGGACGAGATATACCCCGGACAGGCCGAGTATATGAGGAACTTCCTCGGTACCGAGCCCTTCGGCGGCAGGGAAGGCCCCATATATTTCCGCAAGGCGCCCAACGACTCAACGGAAGGTATGTTCGCCGCGGCGACCGAGTACGGCGATATCACCCGCACGCGCGCCTGCCCCTACTGCTACAATATGCTGCCGGCCTCCGCGGGAAGGGTGAAGCCCTTTTCGGTCGCGGTGATCGGCTCGGACGACGCGGAACGCAGCTTCTACATAGCCGCGGCTCTGCACAGACTGAATACCTCGATGCTCGCGAACTACGGGACGAGCTTCATTCCCGCGGATTACGGGACGGCCTTGTTCTTCTGCGAACAGTATGAGGAGCCGCTGTACGGCGAGCATACCGTTCCCGAGGCTATGACTTCCATAACACCCATGGTGTTTGAATTCACCCGCATAGGCGCCGCGGCTCCCGAGGAATGGAAGGGCAGCACCGTCACCTACAACAACGCGCTGTTTTATATATACAACATTGACAAGGAGCTTGTCGATCGCTACCCCATGATAGCGTATACCGCCATAGCACAGGCGGGAGCTCTGATACTGATATCCGACGCGGCAGAGCAGGCTGCCGCCGCCGATCCGCTCTATGACCAGTGGCTCGGCTATCTGACCGAGACCATGAGGAAGATATTCGGGCCGATAGCGTTCGACCGCCCGGCCGCCGTAGTGCTTAGCAAGGCAGACAAGGCGGATATACCGGACAAGAAGTGGGCTGCCGCTCTGAGATCGGTGGTCTCGCAGAAGCTGGTGGTCTCGGAGAGCCTGAAGAAGGTCTTCCCGACAACGGCGTTCGCGAAGTTCAGCGACCAGACCGCCTCTGTGCTGCGCGCGCGGATACCGGCGTACATCTCGGTCATCGAGAGCCTGTTCTCAAAGGAAAATACCATGTTCTTCCCCGCGCCGGAGTTCTTTGAGGCGCATGAGGACGGTACAGCGGAAATAAAGGAGCCTGCCGCCGCGGAGGCTTCGTTCATGTGGCTGCTCGCGAAGCTCGGGCTTCTGCCGAACAGCAGCGCGGTGATCTTGTAAGGAAAAGGGAAACGAAAAGTGATCATCAACAAGAAAAAAGAACCGGGAGCTGTCAGCGTTTACCCGATAAAATGCCCGTACTGCTTCAAACAGTTCGAGGCGGAGGAGGTACACTTCCGCGCGGCTTCGTCGAAGCACTGGGCAACGAACCAGCAGACAAAGGAGCGTATGATACGCGAGGACAGCGTCATAGACCGCAACCTCGCCGACTACTACCGCCAATTCGGGCGTCAGGCTCCGAGAAGATTTCCCGTCATAGCTCCGCACGGCGGGGTCACGGGGGACGAGTACATAAGCCCCGCGTCGGGCGGCGACCCGCTCGGCTATAAGAACGGAGTGCTGTACTCGGTGAAGGACGAGTTCGGCAACGAGACCGAAAAGCGTCTCTGCCCATACTGCCACAACGACCTGCCGCGTTCGTCGGGCTTTTACAGGAGCTACACCATAGCCTTCGCGGGGGACACAGCCGTCGGAAAGACCGTCTATATGACCACGCTCATAAACAGGCTCCAGTTCCTCGACGACGGCTTCAAGTCCATGCTCATGCCGCTGACAGGTGCGGTCTCGGAGAAGTACGACACCTACTACTTCACGCCGATGTACAAGGAGGGGCTGCTCCCCGAGCATACCCACGTCAACGAGGTCGTCGAGCCGCTGATCTATGAGTTCCGCGTCGGGATAAACAAGATAAACGGCGACAACGTTGCCGATCAGACCGTGACACTCACATTCTACGATGTGGCGGGCGACGGCATAAAGAACGCCGACTACGTCAACACGCGCGCAAGGCACCTGAAATACGCCGACGCGTTCATTTACATGGTGGACCCGATGCAGACAGGCGCCGCCCAGCGCCTCGCCGCTCTCAACAGCAACGCCTGCGGGGACTACATCATCGGCAGAGGCGACGCGGTGAAGATACTCGAGTCCTTCTTCACGCAGGATATCGACTTCAAGGATAAGCCCACGGCCATAGTGCTCACGAAGAGCGACCTGCTCAAGTCCACCGAGACCTCGCAGCGCTATTTCAGCAAGGACAGCAGCATCTACCGCCAGTGCGAGCACAAGGGCTTCCTCGATACACAGCAGGTCGAGACCGTCAACGGCGAGGTGCATAACTTCTTCGGCATCACGGCGCCGCTGTTCCGCAAGAACGTGGACTTCATGTTCAACAATGTGAAATACTTCGCGGTATCGGCTCTCGGAGGCCCCACGGAAACAGTGAACATAAACGGCACAGACAGAAAGAAGATAATGAACGGCATACCGCAGGAGATACGCGTCGAGGAGCCTTTCCTGTGGATACTCTCACAGCTCGGCATAATCTCCGATGCCCCGCCCGCCCCCGAAAAGCAGAACGGCGGCGGCTTCTTCAAAAAACTGTTCTCAAAATAAATATCATACTGTACTGAAAAACAGGAAAGGAAAGCATCATGGCATACCAGCATCTGTTCGGAAGCGCTTCCGGCGGCTCATCGGGAGCGGGCTACAAAACACTCGCCGCCACAGAGGGATGCTATAACGTCATGTCCGACGACGAGCTGAGCAACATAAATAACTACTCATTCACAGCCGGGGACGAGCACCCCGTAAAGTTCTGCTGCTACTACCGCGAATACAAGCAGTGCTTTATCCAGTCGGCGGTGTCCTTTGAGCATGACTATGTGGGAAGGAACTCCTCGATCGCACATTCCCTCGTCCTCACCGAAGCGGAGAGCAGACGGATACTCGACGAGCATATCTGCCCGTTCAGCCCCGCCATGTTCGCTAACGGAACGGGCGCCGAAGTGCCGCGTCCGTCGTCCGACAGGCTGCCCGCCGCGGATTACCGTTTCCTTAACTGCAAGGACCGCGAGTATAACAAATCCGTGCTGAGCAAGCTCTTCACCGTCGAGCAGTTCGCGGAGTTCGTTCTCGCGCTGCTTCTGTCCGCCGAGAACGGCTGCTCGGTATTCATACACCTGCCCGGTGATGCCCGTGAGGCTTCGTTCAACGCGGTAAGGCTGATGAACATACTTATCCCGGCATTCCCGTCCGAGTACAAGAAGAAAATGGGCTTCATGACCCATGTGACCGATACTTATATGTATGAGGATATCAGCATATATTTCGTCACGGGTATCGACCTGTCCAAGGAGTTCATCAACAGCGCCTACTGCTTCGATCTTTCCGTTGAAAAGCCCTACGTCGGCGGCTTCGACCCCTCGGCGGTAAGGGAATACTCCGACCTTATCCGCACGATGATCGGAAATATCCTCGGCTATGACGAGCCCTCGTTCAACGACTACTGCAACGCCATACTCCCCAAGACCGACCCCGCCGACAGATACAGCATCGACAGGCTCAATGAGATTTACTTCATGTGGAAGTTCCTCTCCGACAGCTCCGAGGAAGATGTTGACAGCGAGACCGCGTGCAGCATAATATCCTCGTTCTACGATTTCTGCGACATCGTGGAGAACAAGGCGGCATTCATAAACCGCATCAACGGCTACTGGGAGCATGAGCTGGCGAAATGCAGAGCCGGCAGCTACGCTCCCGGCATCGAGGTATTCGATATCATAAACGGCAGATATCCGTCCTTCTCAAGGGAGGAAAAGCGCAACGCCCAGCGCATCTGGTCGTTCTTTACGATATATACCGTGACCGAAGGCACCGATACCCTGTTCGAGCATATCATCTCGCCCGATATCATAGACTCGAGGCTTGTCGCCGCGATATTCCGCTATATCGCCCGCACTTATGTGAACTTCGTCTATCGCAAGGACACCAACGCCAAATCCGCCGCGGCATACGACAAGATGATGCGCGGATTCATCGGTGCCGCGGCGGAGGGTAACGACGAGGAGCGCCTGCCGGCCGCGCTTAAGCTGCTTATCAGGGAGACCGACGGCTTCTTTAACGAAATGGGCATCGACAAGAACGAGCAGTACCGCCTTTTCTCGTCAACATTCCTCGGCTATTTCGAGGACAGCATAGCCCGGAAATTCGCAGATAAGGGACTTGCGGGCAAGTTCTCGCTGATAAGCCGGCTCCGCGATCAGATATGCTCCGAGGAAAGCACGCTGTCGCGCATGGTATTCGACCATTTCAAGAGTAAATGCTTCCTGCCCGCAGTCATAGAGGGCTTCACGGACGATTATATAAAGAAGATCGCGGGCGACAGAAAGACCGTCACCGAGCTGGCAAACGCCCTTGAAGATTACCCCGAGCTCACGACCGTCGATACGATAGCACTTTTCAGGCGCTTCAACGACGTCATCTGCGGCAAGCGCGAACTTTCGCTCATCTATGAGCTCAACGAGCTTGTCAACAAGCCCGAAAGTCAGGAGACCATAGCGGAATGGATACGCATATATGACCGCAGTGAGCCCGAGTTGCTCATAGCTCTCGTCGCATATACGCGCTGCAGGATCGGCAGCGGCGGCAGCATACTGTACCGTACATACTATACCGAAGCGTACAAGGAGTTCTATGAGGCGGTCAATAAGGACAATGACCGTATGATGCGCGAGCTCAACCGCTTCATCGCCGACGCCGAACAGCTCTGCCTGAACCCCGAGTATCAGGCTCTCGGCCTCACATCTTTCCGTGAGCCCACCGCCGAGTTTATCAATGAGTATTTCTTCGATAAGAGTATAAACAGAAAAATACATAAGGAAAATGAAGCCCTCCTCAAACGCTATGATAAAATAAAAGCCCTCCGCGCCGAAATAGCCGCCGAGGCCAAGGATAAGAAGAAACTCTTCGGTAAGAAGTGACCGGGAGAAGAGCCCCGGGGGAAAGAGGGAGAGTGTGAGGAAGGGAACCCCCTTTCTTTGGAAGCTGCTATGATGTGCCGCATCCTTGCGGCACTTTGGGCAGCTTCTGAACAGCATCCTGCTGTTCACAGAAAGGAGTTTCCCTCCCTCCCCCTCTCCCTCTCTCCCCCGAACCCCCTCTCACCCTCACCCCCTCCCACCCTCCT
>CAMVBT010000094.1 GCA_947165805.1 uncultured Clostridia bacterium | reverse complement strand
TTCGAACACGCCGTCCTCGGCGGAAAGATACAGGCCTCTGAGCCACATATCCTTGTTTGCCTCGTAGAGATCAGCGTCTCTTTCGGTTTCGGGGACCTCGGCGAAGCCGGGGAAGTCGGTAAACGCCATGGGATGGGATGCCATGCTGATATTGCCGTACTTATCCACCGCGTAGACCGTGATGTTCCCGGGCATTGTCTCGGGGCTGTACACATCGATCTGCTGATCGTCCCTGAGGAATTCATAGATGTTATCGTAGTTATCATCAAGGACCGCGAGATATCCGACTATATCGGGGGAAGTCTCTGTGGGTGCGAAACGTATTTTTATCCAGTCATCCTGTACCGTCTGACCTGCCGCGTCGTCCCAGTAGCTGTATCTCTGAGACATAGCGAACGCGATAATGGGTCTTGAGTTGAGAGCGTCGCTCTTCTGGAGTCTGTATGCGAATGTGGCGGTACCCTTGCCGACATAATTCCAGCGGGTATTGTCATTGGACCAGTCCTGAATGCCCTCGCCGCCGGTAATGGTTATGGTGTAAACGCCGGGAACGAGCTGATCGGATCCGAACTCGCTGTGTGAGCTCTTCCAAAGGCCGTCGCTGGCAAGTCTGAGCGGGATGCTGGTGCCTGTCTTCAGACGGTTTATGTTGCCTTCCTCGTCCGTCCAGTAATACTGATCGAGGCCGCAGGTGTGATCGACGCCGTTCGCCGGGTCTCTGAACCTGACTGCGTAGGATGCGTACATATCGAGCGGGTTGCTGCCGTACTGGCTGGCGTAGTTCTCGGGAAGCTCGTTCCATGTGAGCCAGCCGTTCGCGTCAACCGTGGGAGCTGCGTCCCAGCCGGGTAATTCGACGTCGGACACACCGTTCCTGTCGAAAGCGACGATCTTTTCGCCTTTGTCGTTATAAAGCACGAGGCCTGTAACTGTCACGTCGCCGGGGAAATTGTCATAGCGGCAGAGACCGATATTGAAGCCGAAGAAGTCGTCTTTTTCGGACTCGCCCGTTTTGTACGGATTTGTTCCGTCATCCGCGAACGCAAGTATACTGTATGTGTATTTTCCGGTCTTTTCGGTGATATTGAAAAGATTGTAGTCGATAGTGTCGATACCGAGCTCGTCGTCATAAACACCGCGGAAATCATACATACGGTCGAACAGGAGCACATGGCCGCTTATGTCGCCGCCCCATATATCGCGGCTGATGCCGTCGTCGGCCACCTCGAACGTGAATTCGACGCTGTCGATATCGGCGGGGTCGAAGCCGTAGTTCCTGCCCTGCTCGAACCAGAGGTTCCAGTTGCTCGCATAGCCCTGGGTATTGGAGCCGGGAATGCCCCATTCGTCGGTGCTGAGCTCGTCGGAGCGCACGGAGATATCAACGGGGGTTATTCTGCCGGAGCTGAAGCCGGACTTGTCGAGCTTGATCCAGTCGGACCATTCGCTGTAGTTGCCGTCCTTGTCAACGGCGCATACCCTGAACCTGTCGCTGTTGGTCTCGGGGGACAGCCAGCAGTCGAGCGTCGTGCCGCGGGTCCAGCCTTCGGGAGTGCCGTTGTCGGGGTTGACATAGTCTTCTTCGTAATCATATACAAATCCGATAACACCGGGCTGTTTCTTTATGGCTATACGGTCGGATTTGCTGCCGTCTTCATTGACCATGCGCTGTGCGAACGCGATCTCGGGTATTGACGCGGTACGCGACAGATTTGCGCCGTTGTACTCGATCTTCAGTGCCTGAGGCAAGAAATGGGTAACGGTGCCGTCAAGGAAGGGCTCGGTCGCAGACGCGCCTATGCGGACGGTCAGCGTACCGCTGAACTTGTCGTGATCGCCCCACAGCAGGTTGATCTTCGCGAGCTCAAGCAGCAGGTTGATGCTGCCGCTCTCGATGTAGTCGTTGTAGGTCGCTGTCATGAACCACGGCACCGCGAAGCGCGGATGATCGTCGCTCGTGATGCAGATCTGGTAGTAGCCGTAAGGTCTCCAGTCGTCCTTAGAGGCCTCGCCGAAGTCATAGTTGTCCCAGAACAGCTCGCCGGTCTGATCGTCGTACCAGAGCCGGCCGTTGTTCCAGTCCGGTCTGCCTTTGATCACGGGTAATATCACGGGTTCCGACCAGCGGGATAGTACACGGGTTTTGGGGTCGTAATACGCGACGGAGGCCATATAGGGATAATCGGTGCCGCCCATCGAGATCTCCTGTACTTTGCCGTCGCCGGAATATATTGCGTTGTCGATTATATTGCCGTCGATGTCGAGGTAGATATAGGCACCCTCGGGGATATCAGCGCCTTCCCAGTTGAAGCGTGTGCTGTCTTCCGACTCAAGGTAGCATACTATGTCTGTAATGGAAGGAGCCTTGTCGGAGATCGTGAATCCGTCGAATACATACTTCACCGGATCGAGCGCCGTATACTGCTTGTACTCCCACGGCTGTCCCGCGGAGATGAACACGCTGTATTCGGTGGGGTGTTCGGGGTCAACGAAGTCGCTGACTGCGTTCGGATTATCGGTGTCTCTCATTCTGTCGAGAGCGCCGCGGGCGATCACGGCATCAAGATTAGCGGTCACGGTATCCGGAACTCCCAGTCTTTTGCCGCCGGGCTGTGACCAGTCGATATCGTATTCGCTGAAACGCCACGAATGCTCGAGGTTGCAGCCTCTTGCCACGGTCACATCATAGCAGGCGTAAGCAGCCCAGCCCGGATCGGTGAGATTTACGGGCAGACCCTGTACGTTGTCCCATGTGAGATCGCCGTTATCGTCTATCCGCGCGTTGGACTGCCATGTCGCGGCATGGTAGACGTTGAAGAAATAATTGAATATCGTATGCGAACCGCCGACATTCATGAACTCCTGATCGTTGCCGATGAAGTAGAAATCGACATGTCCGGGCATATCCTCGAACGCTCTTTCGTCAAGTCCGCCGACTCCGGCGTACATGATCACGCGTCCTATGCCCCAGCAGTTTGCGAACGCTCTTGCTTCAATTCTCTTGACAGTGCCGGGGATAACTATGGAGGTTATCTGGCCGCAGTCGCCGAAAGCGTTTTCCGCTATGTACTCAACGTTGTCGGGGATGACTACCTCGCCGCCTTTGCCGACATAGCCGACGAGGGTGGTGCCGTCCATGAGGAAGCCCGACTGGTCGGGTCTTACGGAAATGTCGCTGAAGGGCAGGGGACGTGTCCATTCGGTGGACTTTATGCCGCCTTCCCAGAACGCTACGCGTATCTCTTCGGGCTCGACATTGAAGTCATAGCCGTCGCGCACGAGCTTCTCGACGCTGCAGTGCTGTATCTGCCACTGTGAATCCGCGCTCCTGACATAGATGATAGCTGTCGCGTTCTGCGGGGCGTCGGTATTGAGCTTTACGGTGTAGCAGCCCTGGAATCTTTCGTTGTAGGTAACGTCCGTAACGCTGTAATCGTTGGGTGTGAACTCAAAGCCGCTGCACACGAACGATGTGTGGTCGGTTGAAGCGTATTCGGTGCCGGTATATCCCGAGCCGCTCGCCATGTATACGTTGAATGTAACGGGAGAAGCCGCGGTGCCGACCCAGCCTGTCACCGCGTAGGGATCCTGATCGGTCTCGAGCACTCGTCTGAGGCAGCCTCTCGCGAGTATCAGGCCGATGTTTGCGCCGTTCGTTTCCACGCCCGTTCTCGGTGTATCCGGATCCGTCCAGTCAACGATGTACTGTTCCTCGACCGAGTAGGGCTCCATATTGCTGCCGTTGGTGACACATATGCTGTAATAATCATATACGCCCCAGCCGGGTGTTTCAAGATCCTTCGGGTAGTTTATACGGTTCCAGCCGAAGTTGCCGTTCGCGTCTATCGTGACGCCGGATTCCCACGGCTTGCAGATAAACACATATATACCGAAGTAATCGTATATATAAGCGGTGTTCTCGATCGAACGCCAGTCATCTTCGCTGCCCACGAACCAGAAGCCCATGTGGTATGGCATACCGGCAAACGCGTCCGGAGCGTAGTAATCCGCGCCGGCATAGACAAGCAGCTTGCCTATGAATTCGCAGCCCTCGAAGACCTTTGAACCGATCTTCTTTACGGTGCCGGGAATGGTTACGTTGATGATGCTGTTGTTGAACGCGAATGCTCCGTCAGCGATCTCAACGACATCTGACGGTATCACGATATCGCCGCCGCGGCCGACATACCCCGTCAGCACGCCGTTATCGCTGATAACGAAGCCGTTCGCGTCAGGAGTTCCCTTATCGGTGCTTTTGCCGGCTTCGGCCTCCGCTTCCTCGGCGGGAGCTTCGTCCGTTTCGTCTGCGGGAGCATCGTTCGTTTCTCCTGCGGCTTCACCGCCCGTGTCGTCGGTCGGAGCTTCGTCCGCTTCGCCTGTGGCTTCATCGGTCGCTTCACCGGCAGTATCGTCCGTGTCTTCCGCGACGATGCCGCTGCCGGAGGCCGATCCGTCATATTCTTCTGCGGAAGCGAGAGTTCCGCTGAGAGAGCTTGCCGCTATTGAGAACGCAAGCAGATATGACAGAACTTTTCTGAATTTTGCCATACGGTTTTCCTCCTTGATCAAAACATTGTGGTTTCCTTTTCCGGTATATAAAACCATAATTATTATACACTATATACATATAATTGTCAATAAATCTTTCGTTTCTTTGTGCAGACTGCACACGTTTAATGGCAATGATTAGTTATATTGACAAGATAACACTTTAATACAAAAAAGGCTGTACATCATATTTATAATGATGTACAGCCTTGATCTATGCTATATATGTGAAAAATCAACGTCGGTCTGCTCAATCAATAGCGTCGGTGCGGTAAACGAACCTTGCCGAGCCGCTGCCGCCGGTGAATGTGCCGTATTCGGACGAGGCTTCGGAGATCGCCTTTACGCGCTCGACGATGCCGCCGATGTCGCCGTCAACGAGGTCGATGAGCTTTGCTATGCCCTCGTCGTTGAATCTCTCGCAGCCGTCCGCGAGCTCGCCGGAGCCGTCACGGAGCTGTGTGATGCCGTCGATCAGAGCGGGGAGCTTTCCGTTCATCTCGGATATGCCGTCACAGAGCTGCTGTGTGCCACCTGCCAGAGCAGCCGTGCCGCTGCCGAGCTCGCCGAGCCCGGCACTGAGCTGCTTTGCGCCGCCTGCCGCCTGCGAAACGCCCTCTGTGTACTGCGCGAGGCCGGTGTAGAACGTGTTGTAGCTGTCGAGCTGCGCTTTAAGCCCTGTCAGCTTCTCGACGCCAGCCTTAGCCGCGCCGAGGCCTTCCTGTATCTTCGACTGCACTTCTTCGGAGTTCATATTTTCTTCGATGAGCTCCGCGATCTTGCTCTCGGTGGTCTCGGCTATTATCGCCTTAACCTCGTCGGACTGCAACTGCGCTTCAAGTGCGGCCTCAGCCTGTGCCTTTACCTCGGGGGTCTGCATCTGCGCGTCTGCTGCTGCGGCAATCTGTGCCTTTATCTCCTCGGTCTGCATCTGCTGTTCCACCGCGCCCTCAATGGCCTTCTGCGTCTGTTCGTTTATCATTCCCGCGGCGACAGCCTGTTCGTACTTTTCGGGAGTCATGTTCTGCGCGGCGAGAACGCCCCCGAGCACCTTCGCTCTGACTGCCTCGGTGATCTTGGCTTCGACGGTCTCGCGGACGCCGGCGTTCACCTTTTCGGCAACCTGCTCACGGACAGCCTTTGTTACGCCCGCGACTACCTCGGAGCGCTTTGCCTCGACGGCCTCGGTGACCTGTGCGCGCGCCTGTTCCTGTGCTGTTTTCAGCACCTCGTTCTCGTCGAGAGAAGCGATTATCGCATCAAGGGTCTCACCGTAGTTTTCTATCGTCAGTGTGTAGCCTGTGATGCCCGCGGCTTCAAGCTGCGTGTTCGCCATATCGAGCAGGGAAGCGAATACCTGCTCCGAGCCCGCTGTCAGAGCCGCGCTGTTGGAATCGAGAGTATCGAGACCCTCGGAGAGCTTTACCGAGCCCTCGTTCAGCTTCTTCACGCCCTCATTTGCCGCAGCAGCGCCCGCGTTCAGCTTCTCCGCGCCGCCGTTGAGAGCGCTCACGCCATCTGTGAGAGCCGACGACTTTTCGAGCAGTTCGGAAAGTCCGTCGTGCAGTCTGCCGGAACCGTCGATGAGCTGCTTCATAGCTTCGCCGAGCTTATCCATATCCTCTGTTATGCTCGTTTCCTTGTCGCCGAGGTCGAGGTCTATGTCGTTGAACAGTTCATTGGTGACTACGGTGAGAGTGTTACCAAGAGTGAAGTCCGTTACGTCCGCTGTGATCTCCACAAATTCCGGTATCGTGATCTTTTCGCTGTCTTTGAGACCGAGGCTTTCCGTCATTCCCGGGAACGCCGTGCCTATCACGAATGTGCGGTCGCCGTCATTGACAAGCTTGCCGTTCGTAACTTCCACATCGCGGAAACTGTCGTTGTCGAGCATCATTCCGGTAATGACCGCGAACGGAACATATATATCGGTCTTTTCGCCGTTTACGGTCTTTGTGGTCTTAAGAGTGTTCTCATAATCGAATCTGATCGTCACGCGGCCGCTCTTTCCGGCGATCTCCGACGCGGACATCTCCTCGCCGTCAAGTCTGTATGTCACGGACAGTCTGACCGGAGGCTCCTCATTCGTTGTTCCCTGATAGTAAATATCGCTGCCCGCGGCGTCCCATGTCCTTGTATCGCCGTTCTCGGTGTAGGCTTCGTCGCCCTTGACATTCTCCACTCCGCGCAGGGTCGAATCCTCGGTGAGTGTGTTCAGTCCGTCGGGATTGGAGAGCCTGTCGCTGACTATGACTTTATTCGTCCTGCCGTCGGCACCTGCGAGGACATAGACTGTCTCGTCCTTGACGGACTGTTCGTTGGTTTCTTCGGTCCTGCTTTCGGCGGGAGCTTCTTCCGCTTCCTCTGTATCGTGTTCTTCGTTGACCGCGTATGCGGCTGTTGCTCCGACAGCGCCCGCGAGCATCGTGCAGGCTGCTATATATGCGAGTTTCTTTGCTATGTTCTGTTTCATGATGTATCTTCCTTTCATTCTCATTTCATTTCCGATCAGTGGTTGCCCGCGAGACTGCCGCTTCCGGCAGCGCCGGGTCTTGCGTCGTTTATATGTCCCATTCCTGTGGTGGTATGTCTTATAACGCCGTCACAGAGCATCAGCAGGGCGGGGAGTATGAAGATGACGCATACCATGCTTATCACGGCTCCGCGCGCCATTAACATACACATGGAGCTGATTATATCGATGTCCGAGTAGACCGCCACTCCGAATGTCGCCGCGAAAAGTCCCATGCCGCTGACGATTATCGAGGGTATCGAGGTCCTGAGTGCGGTGACTACCGCGTCGTGCTTGTTCGCGCCGCCTATGCGCTCGGACTTGTATCTGGTGGTCATCAGTATCGCGTAATCGACGGTCGCGCCGAGCTGCATGGTGCTGATGCAGATAGGAGCTATGACGGGCAGCGACCGTCCCGCGAAGTGCGGCAGTCCGAGGTTGATGAATGTCGCCAGCTCTATGACCGCTATCAGTATGAACGGCAGCGACAGCGACTTTTCAACGACCGCGATTATCACGAATATCGCGAGCACCGATACCGCGCTGACTACCTTGAAGTCGTGTCCGGTGGTCTCTATCATATCCTTTGTGCAGGGGGCTTCGCCTATCAGCATACCGCCCTCGTCGTACTTTTTCAGTATCGTGTTAAGCTTGTCGAGCTGGTGGTTAACAGCGTCGCTCGCTACCTTGTATTCGGAGTTTATCAGGATAAGCTCCCACTTGTTGTTCTTTAATGTTTCGGTGAGCCTTGCCGGGACCATTTCCTCCGGAACGAGGGGTCCTATCACGCTTTCAAGCCCGAGCACATACTTGACGCCGTCGACCTGCTCCATTTCCTTCATCATCATACGCACGTCCGTAACGTCCGTGTCCGCGTCTACGAGCAGCATATGAGTGGTCGAGATGTCGAACTTTTCGGAGAGCTTGGTGTTCGCGATAACATAGTCGATGTCTTCGGGCAGGCACTTGCCGAGATCGTAGTAGACTTCGGCGTTCGTCTTGGAGTAGCCGTAATAAGCGGGGAAGAGCAGTATCGCGAATACCGCGATGAATGCGGGGAATATCTTCGCGATGCCCTTTGAGAGTCTGCTCATATCGGGTATCAGCGAGCGGTGCTTTGTCGCCTGCAGCGGCTTGTCAAGCAGCAGTATCATTGCCGGAAGTACCGTTACACAGCCGATAACTCCGAGCAGAACACCCTTTGCCATTACTATGCCGAGGTCTGCGCCCAGCGTGAAGGACATGAAGCACAGCGCAATGAAACCGGCTATCGTGGTAACCGAGCTTCCGAGGACGCTCGTGAGCGTTTCGTGTATAGCCTCCGCCATTGCTTCCTTATGGTCGTCTGTTTTTGCCAGCATCTCCTTGTAGCTGTGCCAGAGGAATATCGAGTAGTCCATGGTAACCGCGAGCTGGAGCACTGCGGACAGCGCCTTTGTGATGTAG
>CAMVBT010000093.1 GCA_947165805.1 uncultured Clostridia bacterium | reverse complement strand
AGGCGAAGCGAATGGTCTTTCAGGAGGGTGGGAGGGGGTGAGGGTGAGAGGGGGTCCGGGGGAGAGAGGGAGAGGGGGAGGGAGGGAAACTCTTTTCTGTGAACAGCAGGATGCTGTTCAGAAGCTGCCCAAAGTGCCGCAAGGACGCGGCACATCATAGCAGCTTCCAAAGAAAGGGGGTTCCCTTCCTCACACTCTCCCTCTTTCCCCCGGGGCTCAAGCCTTGGCTTTCATATCGGAGTTCACGGCGTCGAATTCGTCTGTGATCGCGGGATCGGGGGCTTTGGTCGCGAGGGATACGCAGACATTGACGATAAGCGCGATGATGAACGCGGGCAGAAGCTCATAGATAGCGAACACTCCGCCGATAGGAGCGAGGAGGAACTTCCAGACAAATACCATTGTTCCGCCGACTACCATTCCGGCAACAGCGCCCCACTTGGTCGAGCGCTTCCAGAACAGCGCGAGCAGCATTACGGGGCCGAATGTTGCGCCGAAGCCGCCCCATGCGAAGGAAACGATCTTAAATATCGAGCTGTCCTTGTCCCACGCTACGATAACGGCTACGACCGCTATGACGAGCAGAATGCCGCGCGCGGCAAGCATGGACTGCTTCTCCGAGAGCTTGATACCGAACACGCCCTTGAGGATATTTTCGGAGGCGCTGGAGGAAGCCGCAAGGAGCTGCGAGTCCGCGGTGGACATCGTGCAGGCGAGTATGCCGGCGAAGATGAGACCGGCGAATATCGCCAGCAGGACGCCGTGCTCGCTCATGAAGAACGCTATCTTGATTATAGCGGTCTCGGATTCCGAGCTCTTGGTGAATGTGTCAATGAGACCGATCTTGCTGAGGTCGTTTGCTATTATACCAATAAATATCGCAACGCCCATGGATATTACTACCCATATCGACGCGATGCGGCGGGACATAGCGATCTTGCGGTGATCCTTTATCGCCATGAAGCGAAGCAGGATATGGGGCATACCGAAGTAGCCGAGACCCCACGCCAGTGTGGAAACGATAGTGAGGAAGTCATACGGTGAAGCGGTGCCGTCGGCGTTGTGGTTCTCAAACAGCGTGAGATAGCCGGGAAGGCTCTTCGCGTTCTCGATGACGCGGTCGATGCCGCCGGCGTTTGAAACACCGAAGATAACGACGATAATGAGAGCCGCGGTCATAACGATGCTCTGGATAAGGTCGGTGGTGCTCGCAGCGAGGAAGCCGCCGATGCTGGTATAGAGAATGATGATAGCCGCGCTGATTATCATGGCAACGTGATAATCCCAGCCGAAGAGCTGCTCAAACAGCTTTCCGCAGGCGGAAAAGCCCGACGCGGTGTAGGGAATGAAGAATACGAGGATTATCAGCGCCGATACGCCGAGAAGTATGTTCTTGTTCTCGCGGTAGCGCTTCGCGAAGAAGTCGGGTATCGTGATGGCGCCGCATCTCTGCGAATAAAGGCGCAGTCTTCTGGCTACGAGCAGCCAGTTCAGGTAGGTGCCGACAGCAAGACCTATCGCTGTCCAGCCCGCCTCGGCACCGCCGCAGAGATAAGCGACTCCGGGAAGTCCCATGAGCAGCCAGCTGCTCATATCCGATGCCTCCGCGCTCATCGCCGCTACGATGGGGCCGAGCTTTCTGCCGCCGAGGTAAAAGTCGCTGACGTCCTTGTTCTTACGCGAGAACGCAACGCCGATACCTACCATGAGCACCAGATAACAGATGATCGTGACGATTATGATTGTCATGGTTTTCTCCTTTGATGTATTAATACATAAAATCGCAGGGGCATAATGCTCCGTTCAACAAGTAAATATTATAACATATTTTTCCGTTGCGGTCAAGCATTTGAGACAGTTTTTTCCGCTTCTGAAAATTTTTTCGCGGAGCGCGTTCATTTCATCGGATTTTCATTGATTATATCATAAAAATGTGATAAAATGTAGGTATCATCAAGGCTTGCCGCGCGTACAGCGGCAGCACGACCGGAAAACGTTACGGAAAAGGAGTATTGTATGGTTATCGACCTGACAAAAATGCCGAAGCTCGGCTTCGGACTGATGAGACTTCCGCAGAAGGATAACGAGATCGACCTTGACGCTGTCTGCAGAATGGTCGATATGTACATGGCGGCGGGGCTCACATATTTTGACACCGCCTATGTATATCACGGCGGCAAGTCCGAGGTCGCCGCGAGAGAGTGCATAGTGAAGCGCTACCCGCGTGACAGCTTCACACTTGCGACCAAGCTCCCGGCGTGGAGCATAAAGTGCGCCGAAGACAGGGACAGGATATTCGACGAGCAGCGCGGGCGCGCCGGCGTCGATTATTTTGACTTCTATCTGATGCATGCTTTGGAGGAAGGAAACAACTACGATACATACGAAAAATTCGACTGCTTCGGGTGGGGAATGAAGAAAAAAGAGCTGGGACAGATAAAGCACCTCGGCTTTTCGTTCCACGGGACTCCGGCGCTGCTCGAAAAGGTGCTCGACGATCACCCCGAGGTCGAATTCGTGCAGATACAGCTCAACTACGCCGACTGGAACAACCCCGTCGTGCAGTCGGGCAGGCTCTATGACATACTGCTTGAGCGCGGTATCCCAATGATAATAATGGAGCCGGTCAAGGGCGGCGCCCTCGCAAACCCGGTGCCGGAGATACTTGAGATGTTCGGAGCCGCGAGACCGGGGGCTTCGGCGGCATCGTGGGCGCTGAGGTTCGTCGGATCGCTGCTGGGAGTGATGACCATACTCTCGGGAATGTCCGACGAGACACAGATGGCAGACAACGTGGATACGTTCACGCACTTCGAGCCGCTGTCCGACAGCGAGTGCGAGCTGATAAAACGAGCCACAGCCATACTGCTCGGTACGCCGACCATAGGCTGTACGGGCTGCCGCTACTGCACAGACGGCTGCCCTATGGGAATAAAGATACCCGACATATTCTCGCTGGTCAACAGCGTCCGGCAGTACAAGGAGGACTGGAGAGCGAAGAATTACTACAACACCCACATAGTTCCCGCCGCGCGCGCCTCCGACTGCCTCGGCTGCGGACAGTGCGAGGGCGTATGTCCTCAGCATCTCCCGATAATCGAACTGCTGAAGGACGCCTCCGCAATGTTTGACAAGTGATTGACCGTTTTTTGTCATTTTATACCGAAATAGCTGAAAAACTTGCAATCCTGCGAATACTGTGATATAATAAAAATGGTGTAAAATATTCCGCACATGGACGTGTAATGATCGTTGCCCCTATTCTTTACTGCACGGAGATCACAGACATGGAAAAGGATCCTGAGATCGGACGGGTGAGCCTGTCGGCAAAACAGAATATGATAGTCGCGGTGCTGCTCGTGCTATTCTTTGTGGGCATCATTATCATTTATTATGTCATGCTGTATTCCGAGACCCGGAGCAACATAATAAACAAGGGCGAGCTCGACGCGGTAAGCTCGGCCGACCGTATAGACAAGTACCTGTCGACCGGCGTGAACGTCATAACAATGACGGGATATACGCTCGACAGTATGATGGAAAACGAAAGCCCGCAGAGCGATATCCTCGACTGCCTCGTGAACCAGACCGCGGGTGTGGCTCAGATACTTACCGGCGATTCCACCGGCATATACGGCTTCATAAACGGCGAATACCTCGACGGCTCGGGCTGGGAGCCCGACGCGGACTACGTCCCGACCGAAAGGCCGTGGTACATCGAAGCGACAGCGGGCGGCGGCAATGTCGTCGTTGTCGAGCCATACCTCGACGCGCAGACCGGAAATATCACGATAACGCTCGCCAAGACACTTCGCGACGGGAAGAGCGTGGTCGCGCTGGACTTCTCGCTCGTGGAGCTGCAGCTCCTTACCGAACAGCTCGCAGCGGACAGCGCCTCCGATATGGAGATCATTCTCGACCGCGATTCCAGAGTAATTGCCCATTCCGACAGGAATGAGATAAACAAGCACTACATGAGCGAAAAAGGCACCCTCGGACACGCGATAGCCGAGCAGCTCACTATGTCCCATGAGAACTTCTTTGAAGTGTCCTTCTCCAAAGAAAGATATTTTGTATATGCCCAGCCTGTTGAAAATGACTGGATGTGCCTGTCCGTCATAGACACGACCCCGATATTCAGCCGCATGAGCCTGCCGCTGCTGCTGATGATACTGGCCGCGGCGTTCATCATAATGATACTGATAGCCCTGATGGTACGCTCAAACAGCAAGAGCGTGCTTGCGGAGAAAATGAAGGAAATAGCGGATATACAGACTCACTACGCCTACTACGACGAGATGACCGGGCTGAAGAACCGCCGCGCCTATTCCGAGATGCTCGACAGGCTCGAAGCGGAGATGCCCGAGAACTGCAGCGTCATCATGTTCGATGTGAACGGCCTGAAAACCGTGAACGACACCAACGGTCACGAAGCCGGCGACGAGCTTATAATCGCAGCCGGAGAGTGCATACGCTCGGCGTTTGACAACGCGGAAGACATATTCCGTCTCGGCGGCGACGAGTTCTGCGTGATACTGACCAATGACAGCAGAGATGTGGTGAGCTGTTTCAGAAGGCTCGAGAAAATGGCCGCCGGATACAAGGGCAAATACATAAACGGCCTGTCGATTTCCTACGGAATGGGCTCCGCGAAGGGCAACTCCGATATAGGCTCGGTGCTCAAGGAGGCCGACCGCAGGATGTACGAATTCAAGGACCGCTATTATGTCGCTTCGGGCAAGGACAGACGGCACCGCAGCAGCGACAAGTGAAAAACGGGGACAGAACATGGGCAGAGAGCTTATATCGGTCATTATTCCTATATATAAGGTCGAAAAATATCTCGCGCGCTGCGTTGACGGAGTTCTTGCGCAGGTATATACCGAGCTTGAGATCATACTTGTGGACGACGGCTCACCCGACCGCTGCGGCGAGATGTGCGACGAATACGCCCGCCGTGACGCACGGGTAACTGTGATCCACAAGCCGAACGGCGGTCTGTCCGACGCACGCAATGCCGGACTTGCCGCGGCTCACGGCGATTATATCACTTTCATCGACAGCGACGATTATATCAGCGAGGATCATATCTCGGGGCTTTATGAAGCGCTTACGGAAGAACAGGACTGTGATATTTCTGTCTGTGACTATCTGTACGCTTATGAAGAAGATGCGGGCATAAGGACAGGCCCTTCGCCGTACAGGAAGATGAAAGCGCAGGCGGTAATGAGTGCGCACGACGCGCTCGCCGATTTTATCTATCAGGATCATTTCGATTCGGCAAGCTTCGCTAAGCTGTTCAGGGCTTCGGTTTTTGCGGGTATCACCTTCCCGGCGGGAAGGGTGCATGAGGACGTCATGACAATATACAAGGCCTTCCTGAAAAGCAGGCGTGTCGTCTTTTCGCCGAGAACGACATACTTCTACGTTCAGCGCAGCGGCAGCATACTGCATAATAAGAATAAACCGCGCAGTTACTACAATGATGCCGCGTATGTGGTGGAGTCCCTGAAAGACGGTGTATGCGCCGCGATGCCCGACCTGCGGAAGGCTGTGGAATGCCGCAGATACAGTATGTACGCGCACATCTTCATCAATAACTATACAGTCCCGGAAAACAAAGACCTCGCGGACAACGCGTGGCAGGAGATGAAGCACATTCGCTTCATCGTCATGACCGACCCGCACGGCCGCAGGAAAGCCAGACTTGCCGCCCTTGTCTCATATTTCGGCAAGCGGCTCTATTACAGGCTCGGTACCCGCCATACAAACGCCAACAGCGTAAGTACATAAAAACTGCTCCTTTCAGTCCCGAAAGGAGCAGTTATTTTTATTATTCCGGCAAACCGGCTGTCCGGACAGGCAGGGTCAGCCGAGCATATCCGAAACTATGCCGCCGAGAGCTGCGAGAGCCTCGGGTATCTTCGAGAGATCGGCGATGCCCGCCATAGCACTGTCGGGCTTTCCGCCTCCCTTGCCGCCTGCTATCGCGGCGATCTGCTTTACGATCTGTCCGGCGTTTGCGCCCTTTTCTATCGCTTCCTTGCTGCAGATGCAGAGGAAGTTGCCCTTGCCGTCGGCATAGCCCGCGAGAACTGCCACGAAGCTGTCATACTTCGACCTGATATCGTCACCCGCCTTGCGGAGGTTATCGCCCACGGTACCTTCAAGGGACGCGGAGAACACCTTGATGCCCTTTATCTCGGCAGCGTTGGCTGTGAGGTCGCCCATAGCGTTCGCGGAGAGCTTTCTGTTCAGCTTGTCTATCTCCTTCTTTGCCTCGGAGAGCTCGGAGACTACCGCCTCGCAGCGCCTGATAAGGTCATTCGGGTTCGGTACCTTGAGGACGTCGGCGGCGCCTGCTATCGTCTGCTTCGCAGCTTCGAGAGCTTCGAGGACTCCGTAGCCCGTTACGCACTCGATACGGCGCACTCCGGAGGCTACCGACGACTCGGAGATTATCTTGAACAGACCCGCCTTAGACGTATTATCGAGGTGAGTACCGCCGCAGAACTCTGTGGAGAAGCCGTCAGCGGTGCTGACTACGCGCACCACCTCGCCGTACTTCTCGCCGAACAGCGCCATTGCGCCCTTCTTGCGGGCTTCCTCGATCGGGAGCTCCTCGGTTATAACGTCTATGCCCTTTAATATCTCGTCATTTACGAGTTTTTCGGTCTTTGCTATCTCCTCGGGGGTCATAGCGCTGAAATGCGAGAAGTCAAATCTGCCGATCTTCTCGTCAACGTAGGAGCCCGCCTGATGAACATGGTCGCCCAGCACCTTGCGCAGAGCCGCCTGCAGCAGATGCACGGAGGTGTGGTTGCGCCTGATCGCGCCGCGGCGCTCGGCGTCAACGGAAGCCGTCACGGTGTCGTCAGCGAAGAACTCGCCGCTCTCCACGTTGCAGTAGCATACGAACTGACCGCTTGCAGCCTTCTTTGTATCGACTACGTTCATTACGCTGTCACCGGCGGTTATAACGCCGGTATCGCCGACCTGACCGCCCATTTCCGCGTAGAACGGAGTCTTTTCGATGACAGCTATCACGGAGTCGCCCTCGGCGCAGCTCTTTACAGCCTCGCCGTCCTTGATGATGCCGAGAAGCTTAGTCTCGGAGGTGAGGGACTTATAGCCGACAAATTCGGTCTTGAAGCCCGATACCGCGTTCATCGAAGCCTCGTCCCAGCCGCCCTTGAACGCCTGATTTGCGCGGGCTTTCTGCTTCTGCTCCGCCATGAGCTCCCTGAAACGCTCCTCGTCGAGAGTGAGACCCTTTTCCTCGAGTATCTCCTTTGTGAGATCGAGCGGGAAGCCGTATGTGTCGTGCAGTCTGAACGCGTCGTCGCCGCTGAGGACGCCCTTGTCGCCGAGACCCGCGATAAGCTCGTTAAGGAGCTGCGAGCCCTTTTCGACGGTCTTGTTGAAGCTTTCCTCCTCGGTGGCTATCACCTTCTTGATATATTCGCTCTTTTCTTCAAGCTCGGGGTATGCGGTCTTGTTCTCCGCGATCACCTGATCGACGATCTCGGTGAGGAAGGGCTTTGTCATGCCGAGCAGTCTGCCGTGACGCGCAGCGCGGCGCAGAAGTCTGCGCAGAACGTAGCCTCTGCCCTCATTGGAGGGACGAACGCCGTCGCCTACCATGAATGTGGTAGCCCTCGCGTGGTCGGTGATGACGCGGATAGATACGTCGTCATTGTGGTTCGCGCCGTAGGTCTTGCCCGTTACGGCGCAGATGCGCTTGATGATATTCTGAATGGTATCGACCTCGAACATATTGTCAACGCCCTGCATAACGCAGGCAAGGCGCTCGAGACCCATACCGGTGTCTATATTCTTGTTCTTGAGCTGGCTGTAATTGCCGTTTCCGTCGTTATCGAACTGCGTGAACACAAGGTTCCATATCTCGATGATACGGTCGCAGTCGCCCGCCTGCTCGAAGCTCTCAAAGGGGCCGTACTTCTCGCCGCGGTCGAAGTGTATCTCGGAGCAGGGACCGCAGGGGCCGCTGCCGTGCTCCCAGAAGTTGTCCTTCTTGCCGAGCTTCACGATGCGGTCGCGCGGAACTCCTATCTCGTCCGCCCAGATATCGCCCGCTTCGTCGTCCTCTTCATAGATCGTTACCCAGAGCTTTTCGGGCTCGATCTCCAGCACTTTCGTGAGGTATTCCCACGCCCAAGCGGTAGCCTCGTGCTTGAAGTAATCGCCGAAGGAGAAGTTTCCGAGCATCTCGAAGTATGTGCCGTGACGCGCTGTGTGTCCGACGTTCTCGATGTCGGGGGTGCGTATGCACTTCTGGCAGGGGGAGTCTCCACGCCCTGGAAAAACTTCTTGAGCGGAGTCATGCCCGCATTGATGAGCAGCACGGAGTTATCGCCCTGCGGCACCAGCGGAGCGGACGCCATACGCAGATGTCCCTTGCTCTCGAAGAATTTCAGATAGCTTTCTCTTAATTCGTTAAGACCTGTCCATTTCATAATATTACCTCTTTTATATTTTTTGCTTTAT
>CAMVBT010000092.1 GCA_947165805.1 uncultured Clostridia bacterium | reverse complement strand
AAAAGAGCCGCGTCCTCGGCATTGTCTGCGGCGTTGCCGGAACGGCGGCTGTGCTGACCGGCGCGGTGTTCGGGCTGAGATTTTTAGCCGAGCACGGAGGACTGAAAGAGGGCGGCATCGGCGCGGCAAGCGGGGGCTCCGCGTATTCGGCGGCGCTGTCGCCTGCTGCGGAGACTGTTGATATATCGGAGCTGGCGGGGAAGACCTTCGGGTTTTCCGATATGACCGCAACCGTGGACTTCGCGGGCCATGACGGGCAGTATATAAGGCTCGATGTCACGGAGAAGCGCAAAAGCGAGGAGTACAACTGCTATTTCGCGCTCGAGCTCGCCCGCCGTTATGACGAACGCGAGAGAACGGGCGGCGTATGGTCTGAGGATATAGACGAATTTACAAGAAAAGTGGTCTACCTCACCGAATGTGCCATGCCGGACGGTGACAGCAAGGAGCTCATACCCGCCTCATACAGCGCGGTCAGGAACAATGAGCGCGTGAACGACCTCGTTGTCAGCGTACACAAGGACAGGAACAGCATTATAATGCAGCCTGTGCCGGAGGGTGATCTCGGCGGCGGTATGGAGCTTTCAAGGCTCGATATCACGCCGTTCATGATCTATATAATCGTCGGCTATGACAACATCGACAATGTCAGAAACCCGACAGTTTCGGCGATAGCGGCCGACGGTACGGCTGTGCCGATGAAGGGCTTCTGTGAATCGGTGGAGGTGAGCCCGGACAAGACCGAGGCTCTGCGGCTCATGTATATCCCCGACGACCCGGGTATCGACCTTACGGCGATGAAGGGCTTCGAGGTGAACGGGAGAGTGTTTGAGATAACAGCGGAGCCGTTCGCTCCCTTCACAACGGTAGTTCAGACGGGCATCACCATGACGACGGCTGCCGTACCCGAGGCGGATATCACAACATCCACCGCCGACCTGTCGGACGATACCACGGCTCCCGCCGCCGATACCGAGGACGAGATACGCGCGGTTTCGGTGCTGCTCGACAAGATGACAAAGATGCGTGACGGCGTGCTCGCCGATAAGGAGAGCTGCGAAAAAAAGAAAGAAGATGCCGGAAAGGAGCTCGATGTTATCATACAAAAGGCAGACACGGCAGAAACGGAGGAGGAAAAGCGCGCTCTCGAAGAGCAGCGGAAGTATATCGAGGATATGCTTGACGGTTACGGAGCAGAGATAGCCTCGGCGGAGCTAAGCCTGCGGTATTGCGATGAAGAGATCGCGGGGCTTGAAAACAGGCTCGCGGAGCTGCACAGACAGCTCGAGGCAGGATAACGAAAAGGCAGGTACCCCACAAGCGGGGTATCTGCCTGTTTTTGTGCTCCCGGCGCGGCATCAGATGTGCTTTCCTATGAACCCGTACACCGCCTCGAAGTAGCCCTCGGGGTCTATGTACATCGCCTGCCCGTGCTCGGCATCGTCCACGAACAGCAGTTCGCTGTCCGGGTGCGCGGCGTGGAGGGCTTCCGCCATGTACGGCGCCACAAATGTATCGCCTCTGCCGTGTATGAAAAGCACCGGCAGAGTTGTTTTTCTGACCTGTTCGAGCGCGGACGCTTCACTGTACGAATACCCCGCGAACAGCTTCGTAAAGAAGCTCGTCGTGTACATCAGCGGGAATTCGGGCAGCCCGGTGTAGCTTTTCATAACGTTCGCGAACTGCTCCCATACCGATGAATAGGCGCAGTCCGAAACGACGCACTTTACGTTCGGCGGCAGCTCTTCGCCCGCTGTCATGAGCGCTGCCGCTCCGCCCATGGATACGCCGTGCAGCACTATCCGGGCGTCGGGGTCGCGGGAGATTATCAGCTCCGCCCATTTTATGATATCCGTTCTGTCGAGCCAGCCCATTCCGATGAACGAGCCTCCGCTTTTCCCGTGGCCGCGCAGGTCGGGCATTATCAGCCCGCAGCCCTGCTCCGCGTAGAAGCGCCCGTAGTTGTACACGCGCTCTCTTGTGCGCTTGTAGCCGTGCAGCAGTATCGCCCACCTGTGCGTCCCCGCGTCCAGCATATCGGCATAGAGCACCGCGCCGTCACCGGCTGTGACGCTCACCTCGGAAATGCCTGCTCCGGCGAGCCATTCCGCGGTCTTTGCCTTCAGTCCGGCGGTGTTGTGCTCTATCCTTTCCCTGACCTCGTCGGTGAGTATCCTTTTCGGGTCGGATATGCTTTCCATTCCGTCGAAGCTGCCGACAGCGAAGAACATAAGCCCTATGCTCAGCAGCAGCTCGAGCACCACAACAGAAACCGCCACTATCGCGGCTATCTTGGCGATCTTCTTTAAAAGCATTTTTCCCTGCGCTTCTTCTTGCAGTTCTCGATATGCCCGCAGCGGTAGCACAGCTCGTTATCGCATATACCGTCGTTCCCGAAGAACGATCTGATATTGCTTACCGTGGTCTCCGCGATATTGTTGAGCGCTTCCTCGGTCAGGAACGCCTGATGCGAGGTGACTATGACATTCGGCATGGAGATGAGCCTTGACAGAAGCTCGTCGTTTAAGATATGCCCCGACCTGTCCTCGAAGAAGATATCCGCCTCCTCCTCGTAAACATCGAGGCACGCGGCTCCGATCTTTCTTGCCTTGATGCCCTCGAGCAGAGCCTCGGCGTCAACGAGAGCGCCTCTCGAGGTATTCAGTATCACGACGCCTTTCTTCATCTTCGCTATGGCATCGGCGTTTATCATGTGCTTCGTATCGTCGGTGAGAGGGCAGTGCAGCGAGATTATGTCGCTCCTTGCGAAGAGCTCGTCGAGCGTGACATAGCTGATATCGCTGTTTGCGGCGGGGAACGCGTCATACGCGATGACTTCCATTCCGAAGCCGCGGCAGATACCGATGAAAATTTTCCCTATCTTGCCGGTGCCGATGACACCGACGGTCTTGCCGTGCAGGTCGAAGCCGGTCAGCCCGTTCAGCGAGAAGTTGAAATCTCTCGTTCTGTTGTATGCCTTGTGTATGCGCCGTATCGAGGTGAGAAGCAGCGCGGCGGTATGCTCCGCGACTGCGTAGGGCGAATAGGCGGGGACATGAGCCGCGTGTATTTTCCCGTATGCGTGTCCGAGATCGACGTTATTGTATCCCGCGCACCGCAGGGCTATCAGCTTCACGCCGAGGCCGTACAGCTTGTCGATCACTGCGGCGTTCACGGTATCGTTCACGAAGACGCAGACGACATCGCAGTCCTTTGCGAGCTCTGCGGTATCCTCGGTCAGTTTTGTTTCGAGGAATTTGAATTCGAGCTCTCCCGCCTTTTCATAGGGCAGGAAAGATGCCTTGTCGTATTCTTTTGTGTCGAAAAATGCTACTTTTATCATATATATTTCAAACCTCCAGTTCTGTTTTAGTTTATTATATCAGAAAGGACAGCTCTTGTCAATTGTGGGAGCCGGTGTGTTTATGTTTATAAATAAAAGCGGAGCCGGTGTTATCCGACTCCGTTTCAGTTTAAAATATTGTTTTTACTATCAAAAGGCGTACTACCTCTCCCCGCTGCAAGGCGAAGCGTTTGAAAAGTTTTTGCCCAGCTTTTTTCAAAAAGCTGGCCGCCGGAGGCAACTCAAGCGGAGCGACCACTTGTTCTCGTTCTCGAGCGGAGCGGCCACTCAAGCGCGAGCGACCGCTTAACCTTTAACGGCGCCTGCGGTAAGGCCGTCGACGATCTTGTTGGAGAATGCGCAGTAGACGATGATCGTCGGGATTATTGCGATAATGATAGCTGCGAACATCTGCGAATAGTTCGTATTGTAGGGGCCGACGAACTTCGACAGCGATACCGGCAGCGTCTTCTTTTCATCGTCGGAGATGAAGACCATGGCGAGAAGAAGCTCGTTCCAGTTGCCGATGAACGTCATAAGTCCGGTCACGAAAAGTCCCGTTCTGCTGAGCGGCAGACATATTTTAAAGAAGATCTGGAAGATATTCGCGCCCTCCATGCAGGCACACTCGATAAGCTCATTCGGCAGACCCGTAAAGAAGCCCGTCATAATGAATATCGTTATCGGGAGTGAGAAAGTGACATACGGAAGTATAAGTCCCACGAGGGTGTTGGAGAGCCCAATGCCCGCAAATCTTGTGAAAAGAGGGATAAGGACGCAGTGTATCGGTATCATCATACCCGTAAGGAAGTATGTCATGGCGAGCTTTGAGCCTTTCCAGCGCATACGGGCTATGCCGAACGCCGCCATGGAGCCGATGATCGTGCTGAGCACAAGAGCCACAACGCACACGATAAGGGAGTTGAGCGTCGCAATGCCGAGATGTCCCGCTGTCCACGCGAACGCGTAGTTGTCGAATGTGATCTCCTGAGGAAGAGCAAAAGGAGCTGTGAATATCTCCTTGTTGGTCTTGAACGATACATTGAACACCCACAGCAGGGGAAGGATATATGTCACGCAGATCAGCACCAGAAAAACATATATGACAATACTGATCGGGGAGACCTTTTTCTTTCTGGAGGCGGGAACCGCTCCGGGAGCCGTAACGGCAGCCTCGGGTCTTGAAGAACTCATCAGGCTGTACCTCCTTACATCTCGTACTGTTCGGTCTTTACGACCTTATTGATGAAGAGCGTCACAAGCAGGCAGAGAATGAGCAGTATGACGCCTATGGCGCTTGCGTAGCCGTATTTGAAATACTTGAAGCCCTGCTGGTACAGGTGAGTCGCAAGTACCTCGGTTTTATGGTTGGGGCCGCCCTCGGTCATATTGAAGATCAGGTCGAAGAATTTGAGCGAGCCTATCGCGTTGAGAGAGAGGGCAGTGGCTACCATCGGTCTTATCAGCGGGAGAGTTATGTATCTGAACGTCTTGAACTTCGTACAGCCGTCGATATAGCTCGCCTCGTAGAGAGACTTGTTTATGCCGGATATCTGTGCCATATAGAGCATCATGGACTGACCCACATACTGCCACAGAGCGACAAAAGCGATTATCCACATGGGGAGCGTGATAAAGCCCTTGGTATCCATGAGCCAGAGCGGGGGATCCTCGATGCCCATGCCTTCAAGGAGCTGGTTGATACCGAGCTTCGGACTGAATATGAACATCCACAGCAGACCGAGAGCCGCCGAGGAAAGTACGCAGGGAAGGTAGATGATGTTCTTGAAAATATTCCGTCCCGCCTTAATGTTTGTCAGCAGCACCGCGTAGAGAAGACCCATGAGAAGCTGTGACACACATGAGAAAACGAGGAAGAACATAGAGTTCTTGAAGGCTATGCCGAACGTCTTATCGGAAAACAGCGCCGTGTAGTTGTCGAAGCCGATGAAAACGGGGTCGGTCATGCCCTTGTATTCACAGAATGAATAATACACCGACTGGACTATCGGTATAAAAAGCACGAATGTGAACAAAAGGAAAGCAGGAAGCATGAATATAAGGATCGAGACCTTGTTCCTGAGCATTTTGTCCATTCAGGATCAACTCCCTTCAGAAAACCGATGAGGTAAATGTCGTAAAAACAATATAGGGGCGCAGAATACGCCTCTATATTGTTTTTTGGAATGAGTCGGAAATTACTTTCTGCAGTTTGCCTTGTAATAATCTTCCATGTCCTTTGCGGCTGCCGCGGGAGTCAGATCGCCGAGGAATACAGCGACCATGGTGTCGTCGAAGTGAGCACCTGTCTCGGTGGTAGGCATGGACTCGTTGTAGAAGCCGAATGTACCCTTTGCGCTGCCGAATACGTCCATAACATATCCGAGCTGCTTGGGAGCAACGGCTGTGTCATACTGGACCTTTGTTACGGGGATCTTGCCGCCCTTTTCTGCGGTGTACTTCTGAGCTGTGTCGTCTGTGAAGTACTTGATGAGAGCCGCAGCGCCGTCGGGGCACTTGGAGGTGGAGCTCATGCAGAGGGAGTCGGACTTTGCGATAACTCTTTCAACGCCGGGGAACTGGAATACGCCGCACTTAGCTTCAAATTCGGGGCTTGCGCCGTTGATCTGACCGATTACCCAAGAGCCCTGGATAAGGATAGCGGCTTCGCCGTTGTAGAAGTTTGCGGTAGCAACGTCGTTGGTGTCGCCGGCTGCTGTTCTCTGGAAGTACTTGGAGAGCTGGATAAGCTTGTTGCAGGCGCTCTCGAGCTTACCGTCCTCCCACGAAGCGGAACCGTCGGCGAGCTTCGGCAGGGAAACGCCCTCTGCCTCGCAGAGATAACCGGCTACCATGGAAAGGCACCATGCTGTACCCGCGGAAATGGTTATCGGAGTATATCCCGCTGCCTGGAGCTTGTCACAGGCCGCTATCATCTCGTCCCAGTTGGTGGGCACCTTTGCGCCTGCCTTCTCGAACATCTCTGTGTTGTAGAAGCAGCAGGCAGCCGCGGTGTTCAGCGGAACCGCATATATCTTGTTGTCGTAGGTCTGCTGTGTGAATACTGCGTCGCTTGTGAACGAAGCCTTCCAGCCGTCCTTGTTGAGGTAATCGTCAAGAGGAGCGGCAACGCCGGGCTCAACGTAATCCGTGAGCTGCGGGCCGGGGCTTACGATGAATACGTCGGGCGTGTCGTTCGCCGCGACGAGGGCATTGAGCTTGTTGTAGTATTCTTCAAGGTTCGTGGTTATGGGCTTTACGTGGTACTTGCCCTCATAGTCCTTGTTGAATCTTTCGATAGTTTCCTTGTAACCGAGCGAGATAAGGTCTTCGGTAGCATCGAGATCGTCCCAGAACATCCATGTGATCTCCTGAACGCCGCCCGAGCTTCCGCTGTTGTCAGAGGAGCCGCCGGAGCTGCCGCCGCTGTTCGAGGAACCGCCGGATCCGCCGGAACTGCTGCCGCAGCCCGCGAGCGAGGTAGCGATGATCGCTGCTGTCATAAGTGTTGCCAGAATTTTTCTTTTTTTCATTACAGTTCCCTCCTGGTTAAGTGCCGCACGGTACATACTTGGCTGACATATCCGTCCGGCAGTTTTTTACGGTTTTACCGAATATGATATGGCACCGCTTCGGTGTCTATGTAAATCGTATCATATTGTCCACAAATTGTCAATGTTTATAGATAAAACGCACAAAAACTGCAAATTTTTATATGGTTTTAGCAAAAAATGGTCAGCCGGGGGATACGCAGTGTCCGCGCAAAATATTTTTTCGCCGATCGGCCGGAACAGTGTAATTTTCTATTGACTTTTCTCACGAAAAATACTATAATAATAAATTGGGATAATGTATTATGTTGAATTTTTTTGGTCAGTCGGCTATGAAACATTTATTGAGATATCCGGTCATTTTTCTGATATGTACCGCCCTGCTGGCGGGTATGCTTACAGCGGCGGCTCTTGTGCCGGCGGACGCGGTAAAGGACAATATGCGCTCCTCGGCGGAGCTACTTTGCCGGGAAAAGGTGTTCTTCGGGCTGGCCGGGGATATAAGCGCGGGCAGGATCGACAGATATGCCGATTCGATACTGCTGAACATCGTGTACCATTACGACAGCGCCGACCCGCTCGTGTCGGTGATGCGCTCCTCGTATTACTTCACGGAGACACAGAATGAGAACAACAACCTGCTCGACGCGGTAAACGGCGGGCTCCCCGCCAACAAGGAGTACCTGCGGTACTGGCACGGCTCGGGCGTTATCGTGAAAGCCGCGCATCTGTTCACGGACCTGCACGGTATGTACATAATAAACGCGGTGATAACAGCGCTGCTGTATGCGCTGCTGATCTTCGTACTGATAAAGCACAGGCTGTATGCCGGAGCCGTCGGGACGCTGTGCGCGCTTGCGGCGGCGGGGATATGGTATGTGCCGTTTTCGCTGGAATACACATGGGTATTCATGATAATGCCGGTGATATCGGTCATAGCGGTAAGGCTCGTCATAACGGGCAGAACCGAGAAGCTCGGGGCGCTGTTCCTGATATCGGGCATTGTCACCAATTACTTCGATTTCCTCACGGCGGAGACGGTTACGCTCACCGTACCGCTTCTGCTGGCTGTATATACGTCGCGTCAGACGAAGCCCCTGCCGGTAAAGGAAGAGATACTTTCTGCGGTAAAGAATGCCGCCCTGTGGGGTGCCGGTTATGCCGGTATGTGGCTGACAAAATGGGGTCTCGCGGCAGTGATACTCGGCGAGGACGTCACCCCGTTCATATCGGAGCACATAGCGGAACGCTCGCTCGGCTCCGGAATGCCGGCAGACCTCATCGGCAGCTGGTGGAGAAACATAAGCTGCCTGTTCCCGCTGGGCTTCGGAGGACCGGGTATCATAGCGGCAGTGCTGCTCGTGCTCGCGGCGGCGTATGTGAGCTTCGTGTACCGCAGGGACGGCGTAAGACCCTCGGGACTGCTCATCTACGCGGTCATCGGGCTCATACCTCTATTAAGATACGCGGTGCTGCTCAATCATTCGTATATCCACTTCTTCTTCACTTACCGCGCACTTTCGGGAACGATGCTCGCGGTGTGTCTTATCATATCTGAGCTTGTCGGCTTCGGGAGGGCAAAGCATGAGACCGGTAAACGAAAAAGAGCTTGATCTCACCGTTCTGATGCCGTGCC
>CAMVBT010000091.1 GCA_947165805.1 uncultured Clostridia bacterium | reverse complement strand
CCGCGAAGCTGGCGGTGCGCTTCGGCGGCGGCTGGGAGATCATACCGTCGCTTACGCCTGCCGACGTGTCCGATATACGCTACCGCCTGACCGATTATGAGTTCTCGGACGATGCGGGCGGAAGACTGCCGCAGTCGACAGAGGGTCACGCGGTCATATTCACGGCACGCTGCGACGGTGTCATATCCGCCGCGGTCGCCGGACGTGACGACCGTGCCGCAGCCGCGCCGGTATGTGATATGCGCGGTGAGAATATCTGGCTTATAACCCGTGATGAGGAAGATATACGCTTTGAAAAATGAGAGCCGCAAGGGAAAACTGCCGCTGATGCGGGAGCTTATCGCAGAAAATATCGTGCCGGTACTGCTCAGTACGGCGGTAATGAGCGCGATAACATACATATATGTACATTCTTCCGGAACGGCTGTGCTGTTCTTCGTGTTTTTCTCATTCGTTTTTTCTGCGGCTTCCTTCGGCTTTTTCGACTGCTTCCGCAGTATAGGCAAGGGCTGGCTCGCCGCGCTGGCGGTGATGATGTACCTTGCGGTCTGCACTGTGGGGGGCTTCAACAAGATAGACACATTCGGCAGCTTCACGCAGTGGTTCATGGAACCCGCGGTCTTCACGACGCTGTACCCCGACAGGACGACCGCTGTGCTTGTGCTGCTCGGTGAGGTGCTGGTGCCGTGCCTTTACTATTTCACGCGCATAAGATACAGGGGGATATTCGTATTTCTGATATGTATGTGTCCGTTCTGCCTTTTCGCAAAGACATTCACGGATATACCCGTCATATTCCCGATAGCGATAATGACGCTGTTCTTTCTGCTGATGACCCGCGGAACGGCAGCGGGGGGCGGGAACGCCGCGGCAGGCACGGGCTCGGGAGGCAGAAACCTTGCGGTGGGCGGATTCATACTTGCCGTGACGATGATAGCGTCGTTCGCGCCGAAGCTCGAATACGCGCCGTACAGAGAGATGTTCGACGAGTTTGTTACGGGCGTGACCATAAGCGCCGCGCAGGCAGCCGCCGATTTCAACACCTTCAATGACAGCTCCGCCGATTCCACGTCGAGGGACGAGACCACGATAGCCTTTTATCTTCGCGGCGACGATCCCGGGCTGCTCAAGCGCCAGAGCTTCAACTACTACGACGGCAGAGAGCACAAATGGAAATATATGCTGGAGAAAGAAAACGACGGTTACAGCAACTGGCCGGATTACACCGTGTTCGAGGACCCGTCGCTGCTGTATGAGGCTGCGGGCTTCGACGGCGGTACCGTGTCATACTCCGACTGTATCATATCTCCGGCGAACGGCACGGTCCGCGCCGTATATACTCCGCACGATATGACGTACATCGGAGCGTTCCAGAGCGACGTTAAAATTTACCGCACCGAGAACGACGAATACTTCGTGAGCGCGAACGATACCGCGGGCGTGAAGGCATACCGCGTGAACTGGACGGCGTTCGTGCCGAAGAAGGAATTCATGCAGCTCTTCACGGACGAGTTCGCCGGGACGCTGGCGGAAACTTCCGAGGCGGCGGCTTCATACCTTGCCGCGAAGGCGCAGGCCGTGAAATACTACGGCAGTGACTTCTACCGTATGATGCTGTCGGAGGCTTATTCCTCCGCGGGTGCACAGCTCCGGGTGAGAGAGCTTGCCGAGCAGATCACCGAGGGCTGTGAGACCGATTATGAAAAGGCTGCGGCGATAGAGAAGTTCTTCCTGAAGGGCGACTATATATATGACATGGATTTTACCTCATACAGTGCGGCTCCGGACGTATTCATACTCGAAACGAAGCGCGGAGCCTGCGCCGCCTACGCTACCGCCATGACGATGATGTGCAGGGAGCTGGGGCTCACGGTGCGCTATTGTGAGGGCTTCTGGGTGCAGCGCAGCTATCCCGACGGCCTGATGTATGTGACCACCGCCGATTCCCATTCCTTCGTGCAGGTATGGACAGACGGCTATGGCTGGACGGACTTCAACCCGACCAGCTCCGTGACCGACGGAGGCTATGTCGATCCGACATTTATGATCGTCGGCATCGCGGCGGCATTGGCTGCGGTGATCGGTATCCTTATACTGATAATGCTTCCCGTGATACGGGAAAAGCGCTTTGCCGGCAGGCTCGCGAAGTCCCGCGGCGCGGTGCAGGCATCGCTGATCTACAGCAGGATAAACAGAATGACGAACGCCTTCATGTCGAACCGCGTCAACACCATGACACCGACGGAGACCGCCGAGAAATGCGGTGAGCTGTTCGGATATGATATCTCGGATTTCATCGAGGGATATGAGAGCGCCGTTTACGGCGGGCTGCCCGATGAGACCGACCGCTCCGCGGTGTACACGGGCTTCGTCAGGGCATATAAAGAGAAGAAAAAACAGGTCAGAAGGAGCAGGAAAAAGAGAAAATGAGTATGTTTTTGCCCGGTGAGGTCACGGCGGAGCTGCCGCCGGAGCTTGCGGGGAGACTGGATATACGCACCGCGGAGGTCACAGGCTCGACGAATTCCGATATCAGGGCTCTCGCGGAGGCCGGAGCCCCCGAGGGTACGGTGATGATCGCGGGCGAGCAGACAGCCGGACGCGGCAGGTTCGGCAGGAGCTTCTATTCCCCGCGGGACGGCGGGCTTTATATGAGCGTGCTGCTGAGGCCGGAGCTGCCGGTGACGGACTCGCTTGCCATGACCGTATGCGCGGCTTCGGCAACCGCCGAGGCTATCGAGGAGCTTACCGGCAAAAAAGCCGGCATCAAGTGGGTCAACGACATCTACATCGACGGGCGCAAGGCCGTCGGCATACTGACCGAGGCGTCGGTCGAGACAGACGGACACATAAACTACGCGGTCACAGGTACAGGCATAAACGTGACGGATATGGGCTTTCCGGAGGAGCTGCGTGAAAAGGCCGGGACGATAGGCGCAGGCGCGGAGCTTCGGCCGAAGCTCGCGGCGGCAGTGCTCGGGCGGTTCTTCGCCTATTACGGCAAGCTCCCGGACAAGGGGTATCTGTCCGGATACCGCAGGCGCTCGATACTGACGGGAAAGACGATAGAATATGAGCGCGGCGGCGGGGTTTTCACGGCAAAGGCGGTCGGCATAGACGACGACGCGAATCTTATAGTGATAACTCCGCGCGGGGAAGAGCTTCGGCTCGGCTCCGGCGAGGTAAATATAATAATGGGAAAAGGAGAACAATAATGGAAACAAGAAAAACAGACTCAAAGACGCTGACGATAGTGATGTGCGCACTTGGCGCGGCTATAATAGCGGTGTCGGCGCAGGTGGTGGTACCGCTGCCCTTCGGAGTGCCGATAACGCTCCAGACATTCGGAGTGGCTCTGTGCGCCGCGGTATTCGGCTCTTTCAGGGGGACCGTGTCAACGGCTGTCTATGTGCTGCTCGGTGCTGTGGGACTGCCGGTATTTGCGGGTATGCGCGGAGGCTTTGAATCGATAACCGGACCTGCGGGCGGCTTCATATACGGCTTTCTGCCTATGGCTTTCCTCTGCGGCATGGCAATGAAGAATCTGCCGCTGCGCATGGCGGTGTCCGTGGGCGGACTTGCGCTCTGCTACATCTGCGGAGCCGTTCAGTACGCGCTGCTTATGGGCATCGACCTCATACAGTCGTTTACCGTGGTGGTACTGCCCTTTGCGATAAAGGACGTGCTCAGCATAGTCGCTGCGCAGTATATGGCGATACCGATAAGAAAGGCAATAGCGAAAATTACCAATTCCTGAGAAAAAACTCTTGCATTTTTGTCGGATTTGTGGTATAATGTATGAAATTTGTTATGAAAGGAAACCCGGAATATGGTGTTCAATAAAGAAGAATTTTTAAAGCAGTTCAAAGACATTATCACAGAGGAATACGGCATCGAAGCGAGTGAAGCGACCCCGCAGCAGATACACTTCGCGGTATCCTGCGTTGTCATGCGCTCTATATCCGAAAACTGGGCAAAGAGCAGACAGGCTCACCTTGAAACTCGCCGCGCCTGCTATTTCTCAATGGAATTCCTCGTGGGCAGAGCTGTATATAATAACCTGCTGTGCCTCGGTATCGAGGAGGAAGTCGCGGACGCGCTTAAAGAAGTCGGCGTAGAGCTCGCCGATCTCGAGGAGATCGAGGACGCGGCTCTCGGCAACGGCGGCCTCGGAAGGCTTGCCGCCTGCTTCCTCGACAGCGCGGCTACCCTCGACCTGCCGCTGGACGGCTACGGCATACGCTATAAGTACGGCCTTTTCAAGCAGACTATCAAGGACGGCTTCCAGCGTGAGGAGGCCGACGACTGGACAAAGTACGGCGACCCGTGGAGCAAGCGCTGCAACGCCGACTCCGTGCTGATAGAGTACGGCGACCAGACAGTCCGCGCCGTGCCTTACGATATGCCGATAGTAGCTTACGGCACCGACCACATAAGCACCCTGCGCCTGTGGCAGGCGGAGCCCATGAAGGAATTCGACTTCGACCTGTTCAACGCACAGAAGTACGACGAGGCGTGCCGCGAGCAGAGAATGGCCGAGGACATCTCCCGCGTGCTCTACCCCAACGACGATACACGCGAGGGCAAGATACTGCGCTTAAAGCAGGAATACTTCTTCTCGGCGGCCTCCGTCCGCGATATCGTCCGCAAGTACAAGAAGAACGGCGGCGATATGAAGAAGTTCTATGAGAAGATCACTATTCAGCTCAACGACACCCACCCCGTTATCTCCATACCGGAGCTCATCAGAGTGCTCGTTGACGAGGAGGGCTTTGATTTCTTCGATGCTCTCGAGATCGCGAAGAAGACCTTCAACTACACCAACCATACCATTATGGCGGAGGCTCTCGAAAAGTGGAGCGCCGACATCATCAAGGAAGTCGTTCCGCGCATTTACGAGATAATCCTCCAGATAAACGAGGCGTTCATCGGCGAGCTCTACAAGGCGGGCAAGTTCAAGAACGAGATAGACCCGATGAAGATAGTCGCCGGAGACCTTATCCACATGGCGAGAATGGCTATCTACTGCTCCACCTACGTCAACGGTGTCGCGGAGATACACACCGAGATACTGAAAAACGACGCTCTCAAGGAATGGTACGCGCTCTACCCGAAGAAGTTCCAGAACAAGACAAACGGCATAACCCCGCGCCGCTGGCTCGCGCTGTGCAACAAGGAGCTCTCCGCGCTGATAAACGAGCTCAACAAGGGCACCGAATGGATGACCGACCTCGAGCAGCTCCAGAAGCTCAAATGGTTCGCCGACGACAAGCACGAGCTCCAGCGCTTCATGGATATAAAGCATGAGAAGAAGGTCCAGCTCGCCGCCTACATCAAGGAGCATGAGGGCGTAGAGATCAACCCCGACAGCATCTTCGACATACAGATCAAGCGTCTGCATGAGTACAAGCGCCAGCTCCTGAACGCGTTCGGCATACTCTATATCTATTACGGCATCAAGGACGGCTCGATAAAGAACTTCTACCCGATGACATTCATCTTCGGTGCGAAGTCCGCTCCCGGCTACCGCCGCGCCAAGGCGATAATCAAGTATATCAACGAGATCGGACGCATAGTCAACGAGGACCCCGACACCCGCGATCTGCTCAAGGTCGTGTTCGTGCAGAACTACCGCGTTTCCTACGCCGAGAAGCTCGTTACCGCGGCTGACGTTTCCGAGCAGATATCCACAGCCGGCACCGAGGCGAGCGGCACGGGCAATATGAAGCTCATGCTCAACGGTACGGTAACGCTCGGTACTCTCGACGGCGCGAACGTCGAGATAGTGCAGGAGGCGGGCAAGGAGAACAACTACATCTTCGGCGCTACCGTCAAGGATCTCGAGAGCATAATGAAGATATATGACCCGAGATACGCGGTGGAGAAGGACCCGAAGATCGGCAGAGTTATCCGCAGCCTCATCGACGGCACCGTGAGCGACGGCGGCAGCGGAGATTTCCGCGAGCTCTACTTCTCGCTCATGGACGGCGCTCACTGGCACAGAGCCGACAACTATCACCTTATCGGCGACCTCGACAGCTACGTCAAGGCGAAGCTCAAGCTCAACAAGGACTACACCGACAGATTTGCGTTCACCAAGAAGTGCTGGATGAATATGGCGTGCGCCGGAAAGTTCAGCTCTGACAGAACTATCGCGGACTACGCGAAGGAGATCTGGATGATCAAAAAAGTCGATATCAAATAAAACAGGCAGCCCCGTGTGTGATAATGCGCGGGGCTTTTTGCGTCAGGCGGGCGCGGCCGCTGTCAGACGGAATGACCGGCCGAGTGCCGCTTTGCCTTGACAAATCAGATAAAAAAGAGTATATTATAATATAAAGTCATGAGTAAAACGGAGACTGTACCATGAATATTATAATAGTAGGCTGCGGCAAGGTCGGTCAGGCGCTTGCGGAACAGCTAAATGAAGAAGGAAACGATATAACCGTCATAGATATGCTGGCTTCAAAGGTCAACGAGACAGCCGCGCGCTACGATGTGCTGGGCGTTGTCGGCAACGGCGCCACTCACCTGACGCAGCAGGAGGCGGGCATTAAGAACGCCGATATGCTGATAGCGGTGACCGGCTCTGACGAGCTGAACCTGCTCTGCTGCCTTATCGCGAAGAAAGCCGGCAACTGCCACACCATAGCCCGCGTAAGAAGCCCCCAGTACAGCAGCGAGGCTCCGTATCTGAAAGAGGAACTCGGCCTTGCCATGGTCATAAACCCCGAGCAGGCCGCCGCCGCCGAGATAGCGCGCGTTCTGCGCTTCCCGTCGGCGATAAAGATAGACACGTTCGCAAAGGGCAGAGTCGAGCTGCTCAAGTTCAAGCTCCCCGAGGACAGCCCGCTTGCCGGACTCGCGGTAAAGGAGATATCGACGAAGCTGCACTGCGACGTGCTGGTCTGCACCGTCGAGCGCGACAGCAACGCCTATATAGCAAACGGTGAGTTCCGCTTCCTCGACAAGGACATAATCTCCATAATCGCTTCCCCGAAGAACGCCAACAACTTCTTCAAGCAGATACATTATAAGATGAACTCCGTCAAAGATGTAATGATCGTCGGCGGCGGCGACATAACGCATTATCTCTGCGAGATACTGAACCGCTCCGGAATAAGCATCAAGATAATCGAAAAGGAGCTCTCGCGGTGCGAGGAGCTTTCGGAGTCCCTTGAATACGCCACAGTCATAAACGGCGACGCGGTCGATCAGGAAGTTCTGCTGGAGGAGGGCGTGGACAGAGTGGGAGCGTTTGTTGCGCTTACCAACCTCGACGAGGAGAATATCCTGCTCTCGCTGTTCGCAAAGTCGATGAAGGTCGGCAAGCTCGTCACAAAGGTGAACCGCATAGATTTCGACGACGTGATAAGGCATCTGGAGCTCGATACGGTCATCTATCCGAAGAACATCACCTCGGAGAGCATAGTCCGCTATGTCCGCGCGATGAAGAATACTATCGGCAGCAACGTGGAAACGCTGTACAACATAATAAAGGGCAAGATCGACGCTTCGGAGTTCATAATCAAGGAAAACTCCCCCATAGTCGGCAAGCCGCTGATGGAGCTGAAGCTGAAGCAGGACGTTCTCGTTGCCTCGATATGGCGCGACAGAAAGGTGATAATCCCGCGCGGCGGCGACAGCATACAGGTCGGCGACGGCGTGGTCATAGTGTCGTCGTTCCCGCTGCACGACATCACCGATATACTTGAAAAATAATCTAACCGGATAATAAACGGAGCAATTAAGCAATATGAATTATAGAATGATCGGAAATATTCTCGGCTGGCTGCTGATATTCGAGAGTATTTTCCTCGCGGTGCCGCTGATAACGGCTGTGATATTCTGGGAGCCCGAGTTCTTTGTGTTCCTCGGGACAGCCGCGTTCTGCCTTGCCGCGGGCGTGCTCATAACGAGAAAGAAGCCTCCGAATACCACGCTGTATTCGCGTGAGGGCTTTGTCATAGTCGCGCTGAGCTGGATAGTGCTCTCGCTGTTCGGCTCTCTGCCGTATTTCATTTCCGGCGTGATACCGTCCTTCGTGGATTCGCTGTTTGAGGCGGCGTCGGGCTTCACCACCATGGGAGCCACCGTGTTCCCCGAGGTCGAGGGTCTGCCGAGGTCGATACTCATGTGGCGCAGCTTCACCCACTGGATAGGCGGTATGGGAGTGCTGGTATTCATTATGGCGTTCCTGCCCCTGTCCGGCGGTCAGAATATGCACATAATGAAGGCCGAGTCCCCCGGGCCCTCGGTGAGCAAGCTCGTCCCCCACGTCCGCACGACGGCTCTTCTGCTTTACTCGATATATCTGGGACTTACGCTGGCGGAGTTCATAACCCTGCTGATATGCGGAATGGACCCGTTCGAGGCGATAAATACCGCTGTCTCCACCGCGGGTACGGGAGGCTTCGGAGTCCGCAACGACAGCATGGGCGGCTATTCTCCCGCCATTCAGATAGTCGTTACCGTATTCATGCTTCTGTTCGGCATCAACTTCAATACATACTTCTTCCTCGGAAAGTTCAACTTCCGCGAAGCCTTCACCACC
>CAMVBT010000090.1 GCA_947165805.1 uncultured Clostridia bacterium | reverse complement strand
GGAACAGGTCTGTTGTCACGGTATCGGTCAGCGCCGTTCCGTTGTCGCCGTCATATTCCATGTACCAGTCCTTCATGGCGTAGTAGTTGGTATATGCGAGCGGTATCGAGTCAATGCCCTGATACATCTGCACGAATTCGTGAGCGTAAGTCCCGATAGGGGTCACATTGTATTTCATCGCGAGGTAAACGTTGGATGTACCTACGCAGCTCTTGGTCTCGGAGACAAGGCGTTTTACCACAACGTCCTGCCATTCCCGCGACAGACGTCTGCGGCAGCCGAATTCCGCGAATCTGAACGTATAAGTCCCGTCGTTCAGCGATCTTATCTTGGCGTTCAGTTTCTTCTCCGCGGATCCGAGCAGCTCGTCATAATCGTAAGCTATGCGGAAATAGACCTCATTTACGATCTCGAGCAGATATATCTCGAACTGCATCGCCGAAAAGAGCGGTCCGTCAACTATGATCGACAGTTCGCCGTTGTCTTTCAGCTCCGCCCTGACATAGTCCCTTATAGGGTGCCAGAGCCTCAGGAACTCCACATAGTCATTCTTTATGAAGCGTATGGAGCGCAGGTAATCGAGTTCGTCCTTCCTGAAACGCAGCGAGCACAGATGATCGACCTGCTCGTTTATCTCTTTCACCATTTCCGGAGTGAATATTATCCCATCGTTGCGGCATTTGAAGTAATACTGCCCGCAAAGGTCGGTGTGCTTATGGAATATCACCTGATCCATATTGAATTTGTAGAGATCGGTGTCCAGCAGGGAAGTGATTATGGGGTCGAGTATCATTTAAAAATCCTCTCTTATCGTTCGGATATGCGGGTCAAAGGTCGGCATGAGCCGGAGCTTGAACTGATTTATCCTGTGCAGACGGTCGATCTTCTCTTTTTTCGCCGGGTCTTCGATCGTACCCTCTCTGAGATATGTGTCAAGCTCATCGTAGGTGAAGCCTAAGTTTTCTTCGTCTGTCTTTCCGCAGAGGCCGTCGATCGGCACTTTGTCAACGAGCACGTCCGGAAGTCCGAGTACCCTGCCTATCGCTCTTACCTCACGGACGGTAAGCTGTGAGCACGGGCTGAAATCCCCGGCGCTGTCACCGTATCTGGTAGAATAGCCTACCCAGTCCTCGGAAAGATTGCAGGTGTTCGCCACGCGTCCGTTATTGCTCTGCGAGACAGCGTACAGCGCCGCCATTCTTATCCGGGGAGGCAGATTGGTGATACTCTGTGGGCTTAGCTCAAGCGGTATATGACCGATAAGCCCATCAACTGCGTCCTTTATGTTGACAGTAAAACTGCGTATCCCGAGGTGTTCAACGAGCATCTCGGCCATATTTATGTCGTGCTGTACGCCGTTTGGCATCAGAACACCTATCACGCGTTCCTTTCCGAGCGCCTCGGCGCACAGGGCGGCTACCACCGAGCTGTCCTTGCCGCCGGAGATTCCGACCACGGCATTGCAGCCTTTGCCGTTCTCCTCAAAGAAGTCCCGTATCCATTGTACACATTCGTTCTTAACTTTTTCCGCGTCAAACATAGCTGCCTCCGGTTTATCCGATGATGTCGATCTGACAGCTCCTCATTGTCTCGAGAGCCGCATTGTGCTTTTCGGGAGTAACGCCCGCGCAGCAGGAGGCGTCAACGCTTATCTGCGCCTCGGGGAAGCAGGCTTTCAGTATGAGCGCGTTGCTGACTACGCAGATATCGGTGCATAATCCGATAAGCTCGATGCTTACAGTGTCGTTCCCGGCAGACTTCGAGATAAGTCCGGGCAGGGCAGTGGAGCCGAATGTCAGCTTTTCTACCGGCGTATAGTTCCTGCCTTCGAGGGCTGCCGCGATATCGGCGTTGAACTGCCAGCCGTCGCTGCCCTTGATACAGTGCGGTACGGGCAGCTTTCTGCCTTCCGCTGTTTCCATATAGTTATCGAAGTGGGTATCTAATGTAGCGAATATCTCACCGTCAAAGCCGCGTATCTTTTCGGCGGCGGCGTGGACTATCGCAACTGCCTCTGCCGAGCCGAGAGCTCCGTCAACGAAGTCCTTCTGCATATCCACGACCACAAGAAATCTTTTCATATTGCCCTCCATATTATTCTGCCGGTATTTCTCTCCTGAACCGAACGGGTTCGTCATCGCCGGATTTCATATTGCGTTTGTTTATGTACATTCTGTCGTCCGCGGTTTTGTAGACCTCGGTGAAGCTCATATCGTTCTTCCATTCGGCGAAGCCTATCGCGCAGGAATAACCCGACTGTTTAACAGCTTCGTTCATTCCGGCTGTCATGGCTTCGACGTCCTCTGTGCTGAGTTGGATACATAACACAGCGTATTCATCGCCGCCGACTCTGTAAACGCTGCATCCCGGCAGACAGGACTCCACAAGTACGGCTGCTATGGCCTTCAGCGCTTTGTCTCCCTCATTGTGGCCCTTTGAATCGTTGAGCTTTTTCAGGTCGTTGAGGTCGATGCTCAGTATATGAGATATCTCGCCCTTGCCGTGTTTTGCGATGTCGGCCATGAACGCTTCACGGTTGAACACCTGTGTGAGCGGGTCGAACCGGAAATGCTCGATATGCAGGTACAGGTAGTAGAAAGCGATATCCAGCGCGACAACGCCTGTGAGTATGCCTCTCAGCGCGAAAAGGAACTCCGCGAGGAAACCGAGTATCGTAAGCGTACCGCACAGCAGCAGTATGCCGGTCTCGTTCGATCTTCCTTTCCTGCTCCGCAGAAAAGCAAGAATGAACAGAAAGCTCATATACAGTGCCGACAGTATGTGCGGCTCATAGGCGAGCGGGCCTCTGCCGATGGAGCCGTTCGGCAGATAATAGAAGAAAAGGTCGGTGAACAGGCAGGGGAGGAGAACTGCCACGTTCAGCGTCGCGGGGAGCATTACGATCGCGTCGATATGCTTTTTATTGCTTATCCTTGCCGAAGCGATAGAGATAAGGGTCGCCATGAGCAGTATCCTCAGGTCATAGCCCAGCATAGCGGCGGTGCGGTGGATCGACCCGCCGACTCCGGCGTACATATTGGAATCATAGCAGTAATAATCCATATTGTCCACGATCATCAGCAGAAGCAGAAGAACGATAGACGGAATGAATTTCTTTGTGAGCTCCTTCTCATAGGCATAGTTTATTATGAGAAAGAATATGAAAAAAATGATTATAAGCGTAGGAATGCAGTTTATCTGAACGACACTCTGCAAATACTCGTTCTTTATCATAATTTCCTCCCGAGATCATCTGTATCATTAAATATTCATTATATCACAGATGCCGCGAAATGTCAATATTTCAGCCAAAAAGACAGTTTACAGAAAAAAGAAAGCATACCCGAATATTATAGTTGATTTTTTCTGCGATTTATGATATAGCGGCGAGCCGCCGCCCCCAATAATACCTCCGGAAGTAATTTTTTTCTTTTTGCTGACTTCTCCCATTGATTTTTTCTGCGATTTATGATATAATAATATAGATTTTCTCTGCGGAAGGAGCGTGATATAATTATGCAGACGTTTTATCTTACACTGACTATACTGTCTTTTGCGCTGTCAGGTATCTATTTTATGATGTGGCGCAAACGATTCAATGTATATTCTGCGGTATTCTATACGATAATACCATTCTGCGAGCTGGGTTACTGGCTACTTTCAAACAGCACCACGCTCGAAGAGGCTATAATAGCCAACAAGATAATATATGTCGGCGCCTGCTTCCTGCCGCTGTTCTATATGTTGTTCATATATTCGATATGTGGTGTACACATACCGAAGCCGGTGACTATGGCGGCATTTATCACCGCTACGCTCATTTACAGCTCCGTGCTTTCTATCAAACATTCCGAGCTGTTCTACAGGGATATAAGAATGGATTTCAACGGTGATTCGCCGGTGCTTATAAAGGTCTACGGCCCCATGCACACAATAGCTGTGATATGGTTGATAGTATCCTTCGCGGCAAATCTGGCGGTCATCGTGTACAGCTTCTTCAAGAACAACAAGGTATCCGTAAGGCACGCTATAATGCTCTTTCTTATAGATGTACTTGCCGTATTCCTGTATTTCGGAAGAGAGATATTCAACAATGTCGAGCTTGTCGGAGTTGCGTATCTTCTGATGCAGGGAGGCTATCTGCTCATCATCAACCGCATCTGCCTCTATGATATTAGCGATAACGTCATTGAGGGGCTTATCAACAGCGAAGAGCACGCCTATATCTCCTTGGATCTTAAATTCAATTACCTCGGCAGTAATGTGACAGCGAAAAAGATACTGCCCGCTCTTGCGGATATCCGTATCGACGCGAGGCTCAAGAACCGGGAACTCTGGATTATAAACGAGTGGGTATGGAGCTTCCTTCAGGATACAAAGCTCGAGGATTACGACTTTCAGGGCAGAAAGTATGCCGTTACAGTTGCTCATCTGATGAACAACAAGAAAGTATACGGATATCAGATAACGCTTACCGATGTTACGGAGGAAAGAAAATACGTCAATCTGATAAAGAACTATAACGCCGACCTTGAGAACGAGGTCAAGAAAAAGACCGAGCATATCAATGATATGCACAACAAACTGATACTCGGTCTCGCGACTATGGTCGAAAGCCGTGACAATTCCACCGGCGGGCACATCAGACGAACGAGCGACTGCATAAGGATACTGATAGACAGCATCAGAAAGACGGGCGTATATGACCTTGACGACGATTTCTGCAAGCAGCTTATCAAAGCCGCGCCTATGCACGATCTCGGCAAGATAGCCGTCGATGACGCGATATTAAGAAAGCCCGGCAGATTTACGCCCGAGGAATTCGAGCAGATGAAAACCCATGCCGCAAAGGGCGCCGAAATGATACAGCAGGTGCTTGAGGGCACGGACGATGAGGATTTCAAGCGTATAGCGGAGAATGTCGCGCATTACCACCATGAGAGAATGGACGGCACAGGCTACCCCGAAGGCCTGAAAGGTGACGAGATACCGCTCGAAGCCCGCATAATGGCTGTCGTCGATGTTTATGACGCGCTTGTGAGCAAGCGCTGCTACAAGGAGAGTATGTCGTTTGAGCAGGCATTCTCGATAATAGACGAGGGTATGGGAAAGCAGTTCGACCCGGAGCTTAAAGAAAGCTTCTATGACGCGCGTCCCGAGCTGGAAAGATACTATTCGGCATAATGATATGTCCCCGGAAAACCGAAATTCCGGGGACTTTTTGTTTATTCTTCCATTTGTTTTGAGAAGTACATGGCCGCGGCTCTGACGAGGGCGGTCTGTTCCGGGGTCGCGTATTCGGTGCCGTTCCCGGAGAGCATGACGACAGCCCCGTTCACGTCGCCCTGTGCCACGATAGGAGCACAGGCTATGGCGTACTTGTCGATGCCCTCTATCGGGTTGATGCGCTTATCCTCGAGAGAAGCGTACACCAGCGGCCTGCGGGTCTCGATGACATCCTCAAGCGAGCTTGACACGCGTCTTTCGAGGACTTCCTTCTTCTGCATACCCGATACCGCGATAACGTGGTCGCGGTCGCATATCGCCGCAGGGCAGCCGCCAACCTTTGCCAGCACCTCCGCATACTGGTTCGCGAGGTCGGTTATGTCGCCCACCGGCGAGTATTTCTTGAAGATGACTTCGCCCTCGGCGTTTGTGAATATTTCGAGGGGGTCGCCTTCCCGTATACGCATAGTGCGCCGTATCTCCTTGGGTATAACAACACGCCCGAGGTCGTCTATCCTTCTTACAATTCCCGTTGCTTTCATATATAATATCCCTTTCAGTGCATTTTTTTGCGGAAGCAATTCGCTTCTTTAGCAATATTATCTGCCGTGGACAGCGAAATATGCGGGGGATTTTTATGAACGTTTTTATATGGGAAAATTTCAGAAGGGCAGGGGGACCGCCCTGACCGGCAGCGAAAGCCTGTGCGCTGTTATCCGATGATCATTGAGTCGTCGAGCTCTATCGTCAGATCGCCTATCTGAACGGAGTAAATATCGAACGGGTCGATCATATAGTATATCTGGTTCAGCTGCCATGAGCAGTAAAACGTCCCGTCCTCATTCACATCATAGTTCCCGAACCCGCCTTGGAGCGTGATGACCGTATCGTCATTCATTGTTATGAATACGGGCGGAGGCGCAAGATGAATGTTATTGATATCAAGCGGGTTTTTATATAGATTGAAGTCAAACTCTATAAAAGCTCCCGTAGGCGATACTGTTATAGTCCTGAGATGAGATTCCTTATATCCGCCGAGCATCGTATTCCTGTCGAGATCATAAGTCCTGTGAAGCCCGCTGACATCGGGTATCTCTATTGTAAATCCGCCGGATACGGGATAGGAAGTGAAGCCGGTGCTGTCGGTATATTGATGACCGACGGAGAACTCCGCGGTCTTCATATCGTCAGGGAATGTCAGTGCAGTCTTCAGCAATTCGTGGTATCTGTCTTTTTCCATATCCTGAGATCCACCGCCTCCGCTGCAGCGGTTGAAAAGCTCGTTTCCGTCGTTATCGGGACAGTAATACCAGAATTGATGCCGGACATTTGAATCCTGATGATCCATGACTCCGCTGTTGTCTATAACGGTCTGTTTTATCATCATATTATACCCGTCATACAATACACCGTGAACGATCAGCGAATAGTCCTCATATTCAAAGGTCTTTTCGACCGGTATTGTTATCATATCGAGAAGCTCAAGCTCCCTGTCGTTCATCTGATGATACAGCCCCACTCCCTCCGGCACCTCAACTGTTCCCTCATACATGAACGGCTCGCTGAACCATGACGGAGCTTCGTTATACACATCGGCAAGAGTTTTTCGTTCCCGCGAATAATCATTCATCAGCAGCGATTTAAAGTCCCAGTTACAGGCAGCTCCGACCGTTACGGCCCCGGTTATGAAAACTGCCGCTGTTATGGCAAGTGCCGCGTATACTTTTCTGATAGACTTTGTTTTGCGCTTTCTCTGCGCTGTTTCGAGTATTTCCCCGCCTGTCAGGGACGACTGCATCGAGTCGAGATATTCTTTATATACACTCATAATGATCCCTCCTGTCATTCAAGATACTGTTTCAGCTTTTCCCGCGCACGCTGGAGCCTTGATGTGACCGCCGAGGTGCTTACTTTCAGGATAGAAGCTGTCTGCTGCGCGGTGTAACCCTCATAGTAATACAGAAATACCGCGTCCCGGTATTTCGGCGACAGCTTTTTCAATGCTTCCCGCAAAGCGATTTTCTCATCTGCGGAAACGGCTTCCCTGTATTCGGCATTGCTGTCAAGCTCACATCTGCGCTTGTTCCAGAAGAGACTCGTGTGATCTCTGCATTTGTTTATCGTTACCCGTATCAGCCAGAATTTCTTGCTTTCCTCGTCCGGAAAAGACTTTCGGCATTTCAGATATTTCAGAAAGACCTCCTGAACTATGTCGTCACAGCAGGATATGTCTCCCGTGTTATTGCAGGCAAGACGAAACAGCATATTCTTGTACCGCTCGACATCGGATATGAATTCTTCATCGGTCACACTATCACCTCTTTCCGTCATCTGAACGCGTTCTGTATATAAAACGGCTGAGAACGGTATTTTGTCGCAAAAAAATACCAAATTTAATTAATGCGGGCGGGCTTGTTGAGTATGCGGACGGGAATACCGATCTTTCCGATATCGTGGAGCAGGGCAGCCTTGCGCAGATTTTCACATTCCTTTTTGTCAAAACCGAGTTTCTCGGCAATCATTACCGAGTATTCGGAAACGCGCTGAGAGTACTGACTCGTGTTCTCGTCCTTGGCGTCCACGGTCTTCGCGATAGCATGGATCGTTTCGTTGCCTATCTGAACCTGCTTTTCGGCAAGCTCGAGCTGATGCCTCTGCATAGTGAGTGTGCGCTGTATCTGGGTCTTCGCGATGAACCATGTGAACGACGCGACTGCTATCATAGCCGCGGCGAGCATATACACGATGAACCAGTCGTTGTCGTATATCTCCTTGTCCTTGGTGAAGAGATAGGTGCTTTCCTCGAGGATGTGGGTCTTGCTGCTGTCGGGCACGGAAACATGGAATTTATAATTTCCGGAGGGAGATTGGTATATGTCACGGAGGAAAGCTCGCTCTGCAGCACGATATCCGGCTCCGTGTCGAAGCCCTCGAGATAGAACTGTACATAGGGATCCTCGATAGTATAGTTTATTACCTCGGGGAATATCTCTATCCTGCTTGCGCTTCTCGCTATCTCAAACCGCCCGCCGCGCTCAACGTGATAAGCTGTGCCGTCGAGCTTCACGGACGACACGAGCATACGGTACGAGCGCCTCTGTGTCGAGTATGAGACCGTGTTGAGCATATATACTCCGGTATCCGTCGAGATATAGAGGTTTTCGTCGCTGTCGCGGTAGTTCCATGAATTTGCCGTCAGGGAAGCGCTCAGTCCGCTCTTCGAGTCGAGCAGGTCATAGTACATTCCCTCGGTGTCTGCTATTACATCTGCCTCGTCTGCAACGTAGATGCCCGCACTGCTTAGCACGAAGAGCTTCCCGCTGGCGCTCGTCCATATATCGTAGTTGTTGAAGTACGGGAAATTCTCAAGAGCCT